>NZ_JBHFMW010000014.1:0-103303 GCF_041929505.1 Aeromonas sp. MdU4
AGAGCGTCACGCTTGTCGCGCTGAGGAGGCGCATATTACACTCCTCACTTCGAAAGTCAAGCGATTGTTTTCGCTTTTCTTTCGGCGCCTGCTTCACAATGAAGCTGGCTCATCAGTTCGGCGTGTTCCGCCGTGCTGGTAGGGGCGCATTATAGGGAGCCGCGCCGGGATGACAAGGGCTTTTTGCAAAAATGCGTTCGTTTGCTGAAAAAGCGAACTGAACGCCCCAAAACAGCCCCTTGGCATCTCTTTTACGCCGTTTTTTTGCTCAACTCTTCGCTTTGTGCCCGGATATAGTTGACCCAGCTGGTTGCCTTCTGCTGCCAGTTATCCTGTTGCTGCAGCTCGCGGGCCAGTTCCAGCGCCTGGGTATACTGCTCCTTAGTAAGGTGTGCCTGCACCAGCAACGCTTTGGCGCGATTGCCTTGCTCGCCTTTCACCGACTTGATGGCGGCGAGCTGGGTCATGGCGGCATCTGTCTTGCCCTGTTGCAGCAGCAGTTCGGCGGCACGCATGGCGGCTTTGGGCTGACCGTGCTGGTTGGCCAGCAGTTGCCAGCTATCGACCGCTTGTGACCACTCCCGGGCACCTTCCCACAATTGGGCCAGCAGTTGGCGGTTTTCAGCACTTTGCTTCATCTGTCCCCTGGCCATGGCCGCTTCCAGCAGACGGGCTCCACGATACGGGAGTCCTTGCCAGGCATAGAGGCGGATCAGCTGGTTACGAGCAGCCCCATCATCCATCAGTTTTCTGTCGATGGCGGTCTGCAGCAGCGCCAACGCCTGATCGCCACGTTGGGCCGAAAGGTTTAGCGATACCGCCTGTTGCCACCATTTGCTCTCTGTCGGCTCGTGACGGATCAGCTCGGCCGCCTGATCGGCTGCCACACTATAACGTTGCTGGGCGGTGAGGGCAGAGAGACGAATAATGGCGGCCTGCTTCTGCCAACCCTTCTTCAACAACTGTTCGCTCTGGCTGGCGGCATCACCGTACTGCTTGTTGTGGTAATAGAGGCCGGCCAGACGCAGGCGCAGTGCATCGTCTTGCTTCAGTGCCAGCGCCGCCTTGTAGCTGGCGATGGCGCCAGACCAGTTGGATTGCTGAGCCTGAATATCGCCGCGCAGTCGCAGCAGCTGGAGCTGTTGCTGCTCGGGCCACTCTTTATAGGTGAGAGCCTGCTCCACATAACGGCTCGCCTGGGCTGTCTGTTGCAGATTGGCTGCCAGCGAGGCTTGCAGCTGGGCCAGCCAGGCACGCTCGGCATCGCTATTTGGCTTGAGGCCGGATGCCTTGCTCTGGGCTTGTTGCCACTGGCCGGACTGATAGAGCTTCATCACGGGTTCAAGCTGACGGGAGAAGTGAGGACTGACCTCCATCGCCAAACAGGCGTGGCTGACCAGGGCCAACAGACAGATCCAGATCCGCAACATAGTTATGACTCCAGTTTGAATTTGAGCGTGATGACCTGCACCAGCTTGTCGGTGGCGCCCGGTCTCGGCTGATAGCGCCATTGCTTAATCGCCCCCATAGCCGCCCGCTCGAACTGACGCTTCGGCTTGGCCTCGACCACTTCCACATCCTGCACGCTACCTTCAGCATTCACGCTAAAGCGCAGGGTGACGAATCCTTCGATACCTGACTGCTGGGCACGGTAGGGATAGATCGGCTCGATCCGTTGCAGCGGCATCAGCATGTCACCGGCGCCGATACCCGCCCCCTGCGGCTGGCCGTGGTAGTTGCCACTCAATACCGGTGCTGTACTGGTCGCCACTCCGGGGGCATAGACCTGCACAGCGCTGAGGCTGGAAACCAGATCCAGACTCGGCTCAACAGCTGCCAAGGGGGCCGCTGCGGGCATCGGCAGCGGTGTCGAGGCCAATGCGGCGGGAGGCTCTGGCAGAGGTTCGGGTTCCTGCGGCACCGGACGCTCGCGCACCTGCACCTCGGTCACCTCGTTCTGCATATTGATGACGATGGGCTTCTGTTCGCGCGCCACCTTCTCGCCCCGGGGCGGTTCAACCAGGGTGGCCATGAACAGCAGGATGCCCAGACTGAGGGCGATCCCCAGCCCCAGGCTCATCAGCTTGTATTTCATTTCGGCGCCACCGCCACGGCGATATTGGCGATACCCGCCGCCCTGGCCTCATCCATCACCCGCACCACCTTGCCATGGGGCACTCGCTCGTCGGCCTGGATCACCAGGCTGGCATCGGGCTGCTCCGCCAGCAGACGGGCGATGGTGGCCTGTACCCGCTCCACATCGATCTGCTTGCGGTCGAGGAAGATCTGACCCTGAGCCCCGATCGCCAGCATGATGCTGGAAGATTTCTGCGCCTTGGCCTGACTGGCCTGGGGTCTGTGTACCTCGAGCCCGGCTTCGCGCACGAAGGAGGTGGTGACAATAAAGAAGATCAGCATGATGAACACGATATCCAGCATGGGGGTCATGTCGATCTGCACTTCGTCACGCTGGCGTTTGGATTGCCGTCTCATTGCATTACCTTCTCTTCTCGCAGGCCGTCCCGGGTCTTGGCCAGCGCACGCTTGGCCTGACTCTCGAGCCGACTGAGTAACAACACGCCGGATAGCGCCACCACCATGCCTGCCATGGTGGGGATGGTGGCGCGGGAGATCCCGCCCGCCATGCTCTCCGGGTTAAAGCGGTTGGCCGCGGCCAACGCATCGAATACGCCGATCATGCCGGTCACAGTGCCCAGCAACCCCAGCATGGGGCAGAGCACCACCAGGGTGCGGATGAAGATCAGATGACGGTTCAGTTCCAGCTCCGCCTGCGCCAGCCAGCGGCTGCGGATCGCCCGGGCGTGCCAGCTGTGGCGCTCGCTGCGCGCCTGCCAGCGGCCGAGCAGCTGTTGCTGCAACGGGCCGAAACCCAGATTGAGGTAGAGCAGCCGCTCGATCATCAAAATCCACATCAGCACCAGCAGGGCCAGAATGACCCAGAGCACCGGGCCGCCACGGCCCATGAAGCTCTGCAGCTGTTGCCAGATGTCGAGCATCATGCTGCTCGCTCCATCCCGCCGTTATTGCTCTCGGCGCGCTCGGCCAGAATACCGGCCACCTGCTGCTCCAGCACATTGGATAGCTCGGTGAAGCGCGATTGCAGCAGGCTATGGGCCAGGATCAGCGGAATGGCCGCTACCAGACCCTGTACCGTGGTGACCAGCGCCATGGAGATGCCGCCCGCCATGATCTTGGGATCGCCAGTACCAAACTGGGTGATGGCCTGGAAGGTGCCGATCATCCCGGTCACGGTGCCGAGCAGACCCAACATGGGGGCGATGGCTGCGATCACCTTGACCATGCCGATGCCACGCTCCATGCGAGGGGTCTCCTGCAGGATTGCCTCATCAAGACGCAGCTCGAGGGTCTCCATGCTCAGCTCGGGGTGTTTGTCCGCCACCGTCAGCACCCGGCCGAGGGCATTGTCTGCATGGTACTCGCCACTCTTGAGCTGGCGACGAACCCGACCCAGCTCACGAGAGAGGCTCCACAGCCGTACCGCTGCGATCCCCAAGCCGATGGCAGCCAGCAGCACGATAATGGCGCCAACCTGACCACCTTGTTGTACCTGCTGCCAGAAGGTGGGCGCCTGCGCCAGCATCGCCAGCAGAGCGCCATGAGAAGGATCCAGCGGCAGCGCTTCCCCTTCCTGACCCTGATAAGCGGCAACGGCAGAAAGCACGCTACCGGGCAGACCCAAGACTGGACTCAAGCCCTCGGCGGTCGGTTGCAGGAAGCCGTCGCTCTCCAGCAGGGCAAAGCTGCCAACCCGGGTCAGCGACTGATCGCTGGCAGCCCCCTGGGCATCGAGCACCTTGCCGTTGAACTGGGCAATCCGGCCAGATTCGCGGATCTCCTGCAACAGAGTGGCGGGCAGCAGGGCAAGGGCGGCGCGATCCGGCACCTGTTTATCCTGTGCCATGGCCTTTAGCGGGGCGAGACGCTCCGGGTACTGGCCCTCGACTGCGGATTCGCTCAGCAGCTTGACTGCATCGCTGGCGCCCTGACGGGTGACCGCGAAGATCTCGTTCATGTCGCCGGAGGCTTGCTCCCACCGGGCGTTGAGTTCGACCAGCTGCTTCTCGTTGCTGGCGAACTGGCCGGCCAGCTCCTTGCTCAGGCGCTGGGCCTCGGCCAGTCTGGCGCGGGCAGTGCCGAGCTCCTTGGCAACGGTCGCCAGATCTTGCTGAGCCTGCTGTTCGCGAGCCTGTTCCTGCTGCTGCCACTCATCGGCGACAGCGGCGTTGGCACCGCAGGAGAGGGCAATAAGGAGGGGGAACCACTTCATGGTGACTCTCATGATTGGGCCTCCTGACTACGGCTGACAGAGAGGGGGACGTTGAGCAACTGGGGAACCTTCTTGTCAGCGGCCACATCCATCGCCTCGGCGATGGGGGAGAGCCACTGGCTGTCGAGGGCTTGCCACTGCTTCGCCTCGGCAGACCAGCGCCATGCCTGACTGCGATCGGCAGTCATCGCCAGCAGGGAGACACGGCCCAGCGCCAGCACATCGACCCGACGCGGAGCACCATCCAGCTCCAGCTCGGCGGAATAGCTGTCCATCCGGCTGCCGTACTCGGCTTCAATCTGATAGGCCTGCAGCAGCTGACGGAATTTCTCTGCCTCGCTAACGTCTGCACGAGCCAGGGTCGCTTTCAACTGTTCAACCCGCGCCAAACGATCTTCCTTGCGCAGCGGGATGTCATTTTGCACCAGCTGTTCCAGATCTGCCTGCATCTGCAACATCAGCGGAATCAAACCCTGGCGGGTCTCTTGCACAGCTTCCAGCTGCTGGCTCATTTTGCCCAGCTCATTTTGCTGATCGGCCACCAGAGATTGCATGTAGCGGTTGTAGGCTTCGAGGTCGCGCAGTTGCAGCTGGGCATTTTGTAGCTCCAGTCGCGCGGCAACGGCGGCATCGGCGGCTTTTTCCACCCGCAGTTGGGAAGCTTTCCCGGCAGCTATGCTGTTCTTGAGGGCGGGAGCAACCAGCTCATCCCCGATGGCAGCAAAGTGGACTGACAGTGGCAGCAGGGCCACACCCCATAACTTGTTCATTGAAATACATCTTATTAATGATAACTATTATCATTATCTCAAATGCAACGCAGACTGGCAACGAGAGGATTTCCTTGGCCTTTATGCACAAAAACAGGATAATTTTTAGACACGCACGGAATAAATGGCGCCAATAGCCACCACACAAATATAAATAACGAGAAAAATCTTTTCGATCAGTGTGATAGAGATCGAAAAAGGAGAAAGTCATGCTCAACGATGCGATCTGGGAACATATAGACAAGTTCACCAAGGCAACAAAAACCAGCGACATCCAGCAATTGCTTGAGCGCTTCAGTCATCAAATGGGCTTTGATTACTTCCGACTGCTGATTATTTTCCCCATCAGCATGCAAAAATCCCACGTAGCACTGTTCAACAACTGTCCGACCACCTGGTTCGACGCTTATAGCGAAAATCAGTATCTGACCCAGGATCCGGTAGTCTATCTGGGGCTGAAACAGACCCAGCCGATCTTCTGGAACAAGCTAGACTGCGACTCTCCCTGGCTACCCAGCGCCAGCCGCGACGTGATGAATCTGGCAGCCGATTTCGGGGTACGCAATGGCGTCTCCTTTCCGCTCCATACTCCGCAGGGAGAACACGGCATCCTCTCCTTCATCACCAAGGAGAAGTCCAACTCCGACCTGATGTTTGAAAATGTCCCGCTGCTCTCATTTTGTGCCAGCTACATCTTCAATTCAGCGCTGCAACTGATCAAAAGCCGACCGGACATGATGAAATACCTGACCGAGCTGTCGGACCGGGAGAAGGAGTGCCTGTTCTGGGCCAGCGAGGGCAAGACCTCCTGGGAGATCGCCACCATCCTCGGCATCAGTGAACGGACGGTCAACTTTCACCTGACCCAGGTGACCAACAAGACCGATTCGAAGAACCGCAGTCAGGCCATCGCCAAAGGGATCACCAGCGGCATCATAGTGCCCTCCCTCGACGAGGTGACCATCACCAACCTGCGCCTCTCCTGAGCGGAGGCCAGTAACAAAAAGAGCCGCAATTGCGGCTCTTTTTTATCTCTGACAGCGACTTACTCGACAGTCACCGATTTTGCCAGGTTGCGCGGCTGATCCACGTCGGTGCCCTTGATGAGGGCAACGTGGTAGGAGAGCAGCTGCAGCGGCACGGTATAGACGATGGGGGCGATCACCTCTTCCACATGGTTGAGGTTCATGACCCGCATGGTCTCGTCGCTCTTGAAGCCGGTATCGGCATCGGCGAAGACGTAGAGGATACCGCCACGGGCGCGCACCTCTTCCACGTTGGACTTCAGCTTCTCCAGCAGATCGTTGTTCGGCGCCACCACAATGATGGGCATCTCGGCATCGATCAGCGCCAGCGGGCCGTGCTTCAGTTCACCTGCGGCATAGGCTTCGGCGTGGATGTAGGAGATCTCTTTGAGCTTGAGCGCACCTTCCATGGCGATAGGGTACTGGCTGCCACGACCGAGGAACAGGCTGTGCTGCTTGTCGGCAAACTCTTCGGCCAGGGTTTCGATATCCTTGGCCAGCGCCAGGCTCTCCTTGATGCGCTGAGGCAGGGCGTGGAGCGCCTTGACCAACTCGGCCTCGGCAGCCGCACTCAGATTGCCACGGCAGTGACCGACCGAGGCCACCAGCATCAGCAGGCCAGCCAGTTGGGTGGTGAATGCCTTGGTAGAGGCAACACCGATCTCGGCACCGGCACGGGTCATAAAGGCCAACGCCGACTCACGCACCAGCGAGGAACCCGGTACGTTGCAGATGGCCAGCGAGCTCATGTAACCGGACTCCTTGGCCAGACGCAGAGCGGCCAGAGTATCGGCGGTCTCACCGCTCTGGGAGAGGGTGATCAGCAGGCTGTTGGGACGCACCACGGATTTGCGGTAGCGGAATTCAGAGGCGATCTCTACATCGCAGGAGACGCCAGCGATCTCTTCAAACCAGTAGCGGGCGACCATGCCGGAGTGGTAGGAGGTGCCGCAGGCGACGATCTGCACATGCTCCACCTTTTCGAAGATGGCGCGCGCGCCGTTGCCGAACGATTCGACCACCACATGATCGCTGCCCAGACGCCCTTCCAGCGTGTTGGTGATGGCTTTGGGCTGCTCGTGGATCTCTTTGAGCATGTAGTGACGGTATTCGCCCTTGTCACCGGCATCGTGGGAGATATCGGACTCTTTCTCTTCACGCTCAACCGGGTTGCCGGTTACGTCGAAAATGTGCACGTCGCGGCGAGTCACTTCGGCTACATCGCCCTCTTCCAGGAAGAGGAAGCGACGGGTGACCGGCAGCAGGGCCAGCTGGTCGGAAGCGATGAAATTTTCACCGATACCGCGGCCAATCACCAACGGCGAGCCGGAGCGGGCAACCACCACACGGCTGTCATCACGGCTGTCCATCACCACGGTACCGTAGGCGCCGCGCAGCTGCTTCACCGCCTTTTGCATGGCAGCCAGCAGGGAGCCGGCGGATTTCAGCTCGTGGTGCACCAGATGGGCGATCACCTCGGTGTCGGTATCCGAGTTGAACTCGTAACCCAGACCCTTGAGCGTTTCACGCAGCTCTTCGTGGTTCTCGATGATGCCGTTGTGTACTACCACGATATGGTCGGAGACGTGGGGATGGGCGTTGCGCTCGGAGGGCTCGCCATGGGTGGCCCAACGGGTGTGGGCGATGCCGGTACCGCCGTGGACGGACTGCTCGTCGAGCGCCTTGGCCAGCTCGGCCACCTTGCCCAGACGGCGTACCCGCTGCAGCGGCTGGCTGGCACTGAACACCGCCACACCGGCGGAGTCGTAACCGCGGTACTCGAGGCGGCGTAGCCCCTCTACCAGAATTTCAGCCACATCACGTTGGGCGACTGCCCCGACGATGCCACACATACACTTCTCCTTGAGATGCAAATCGTAAATTCAGTTGGATGGTTCAGACCACTCAGCCAGCAAGCGGGCTGTCAGTTACTGACGGGGGCACAGATAAGTGTCACCCCTTGGGCTTGAATCTGTTCTCTGGCCTCACTGGCCAGCCCCTCGTCGGTCACCAGGGTATGGATGCTTGACCAGGGCAGTTCGAGATTGGGGATCTTGCGGCCGATCTTCTCCGACTCGACCATGACGATAACTTCCCGCGACACCTCGGCCATCACCCGTGACAGTCCCACCAGCTCGTTGAAGGTAGTGGTGCCGCGCTCCGGGTCGATGCCGTCGGCACCGATAAAAAGTTGGTCGAAGTCATAGGATCGCAGCACCTGTTCAGCCACCTGACCCTGAAAGGATTCGGAATGGGGATCCCAGGTACCGCCGGTCATCAGCAGGGTGGGCTCGTTCTCCAGCTCGCGCAGGGCGCCCGCCACGTTGAGGGAATTGGTCATCACGATGAGGCCGCGCTTGTTGCCGAGCAGCGGGATCATGGCGCTGGTAGTGCTGCCGCTGTCGATGATGACGCGGTTGTGGTCACGCAACCGCTCCGCCGCCGCACGGGCAATCGCTAACTTTCGATTCGAAACTTGTTCCGGGTTCGACTCCACTACCATCTCGGAGGGGAGGGGGACGGCACCACCGTAGCGGCGCAGCAGCAGACCACCGGTCTCCAGCACCGCCAGATCTTTACGGATGGTCACTTCAGAGGTAGAAAAGTGCTTGGCGAGGGCATCGACACTCACTTCCCCCTGCTCTTGTACCAGGGTGACTATGGTGTGACGGCGCTGCTGAGTATTACGTTTGGTCATTTTTAAGTTTCGATTCGAAAGAACATCGAAATGTTAACGCCTTTTTCGGAAAAATAAAACAGCAAATAGGATCCGATTTGGTTCGATGCCAGAATGAGGAGCCGATTTGCGACGAGGATGCCATGCAAAAGAGAGTTATCTGGCTGGTGGAAGATGAGGCCAGCATCGCCGATACCCTGATTTACGCCCTGCAGACCGATGGGTTCGAGGTAGAGTGGTTCACTCTGGGCCAGCAGCTGCTAAGCCGGTTAGCCCAGAGCCGGCCCGACTTTCTGATCCTTGACGTGGGACTGCCCGACATCAGTGGCTTCGAACTTTGCAAACAGGTGAGGGAGCTGACCGATATTCCCCTGATGTTCCTCACCGCCCGCAGCGAGGAGATAGATCGGCTGATTGGGCTGGAGATCGGTGCCGACGACTATGTGGCCAAACCCTTCTCGCCACGGGAGGTGTGTGCCCGGGTGCGGGTTATTCTGCGCCGTAGCCAACCCGTTGCCCCCCAACCCAGCGCCCTGCTGGTGCTGGATGAGGAGCGGGCCCGCATCCATTTTCACGGCCAGCCGCTGGCACTCACCCGCTACGAATATCTGCTGCTCAAGACCCTGATGCTGGCGCCGGGCCGGGTCTACTCCCGCCAGCAGCTGATGGATCTGGTGTGGCAGGATGCCGAAGAGAGTCTGGATCGCACCGTCGATACCCATATCAAGACAATTCGCGCCAAGCTGCGCGAACATGATCCCGAGGCCAACCTGATCCTCACCCATCGCGGACTGGGCTACAGCCTGGAGCTGGCATGAGACTAGGACTGCAACTGCTGTGCGGGCTGCTGCTGATCTTCGCGCTGGCCGCCTGGTTCGTGCTGGAGATCTTCGTCGAGGAGATCAAACCCGGGGTGCGCAGCGCCACCGAGGATACTCTGGTGGACATGACCCAGCTGCTGGCGCCACTGGCGCTCGATGATCTGCAAGAGGGCAATATGATGAACGGGCGGCTGGCCAGCGCCTTCGCCCGTCTCAACCAGAAACCCATCAATGCGATGATCGACGGCCACCTCAAACAGCAGGCGGAGTACCGCATCTATGTGACTGATCGGCAAGGGATGGTGATTTACGACTCGGACGGTACCGATCTGGGCAAGGACTATTCGCGCTGGAACGATGTCTACCGCACCCTGCGCGGCCAGTATGGCGCCCGCAGCACCCGCACCGATCCCGATGATGCCACCAGCTCGACCATGTATGTGGCGGCACCGCTGCGGGAAGGAGCCCAAATAATCGGCTCCCTCACCGTCGCCAAACCCAACCGCACCCTGATGCCCGCTATCGAGCGGGGGGAACAAGAGCTGCTGCGGGCCGGCGGCCAGATGCTGCTTATCTCGCTGCTGATCGGCAGCCTGCTGGTGTGGTGGCTAAACCGCTCTATCGGCAAGCTGGTGCACTACGCCGACTCGGTCAGCAAGGGGGAGGCGGCAACCCTGCCAAGGCTGCACACCGTTGAACTGGATCGGCTCGGCCGCTCGCTGGAGACCATGCGCCACCAGCTCGATGGCAAGAGCTACATCGAGGACTACGTCCATAGCCTGACCCACGAGCTGAAAAGCCCGCTGGCCGCCATTCGCGGGGCAGGGGAGATCCTGGCCGAAACGCCGCCGCCCGAGGTGGCCAAACGGTTTATCGGCAACATCAATCTGGAAACTGCCCGCATGCAGCAGCTGATCGAGCGAATGCTGCAACTGGCACGGCTGGAGTCGGGGCAGGGGCTGGATCGCCAGTCGGTGGAACCGGCAAAACTGGGCAAGCGCACCCTCGACGCCCGCCAAATCATTGCCCAGCGCCGTCAGATCGAGTTGGTGGCCGATCTGGCCAGCGCACCGAAACAGAAGTGGGACCCGCTGCTGGTAGAGCAGGCCATCGGCAACCTGTTGGACAACGCCATCGACTTTTCACCGGCAGGTGCCAGCGTCACTCTCAGCGGCACCCAGCAGGAGGAGGGGTACTGTTTCCGGGTCACCGACTGCGGCCCCGGTATTCCGGACTACGCCCTGCCACGCATCTTTGAGCGCTTCTACTCCCTGCCACGGCCGGACAAGGGCAAGAGCAGCGGCCTCGGGCTCAGTTTCGCCCATGAGGTGGCCCACCAGCATGGTGGTCGCCTGACCCTGGCCAATCGGCCGGAAGGTGGCGCATTGGCGGAACTCTGGCTGCCATTCGCCTAGTAACCTCCCCACAACTTCACATTTACCACACAGAGCGGCGCTATCCTGTCGCTCTTTCACTTATCAACCCAAGGAATCGCCCCATGTCTCGCCTGCTTCTCTCCAGCCTGCTGGCTACCGGTCTGCTCTGCGCAGTGCCGGCCTCCGCCGCCAGCGGCTGTTTTCTCTATGCCGATGGCAACGGTCAAACCCTCTCCAGCGAAGGGGACTGCTCCAGCCAGCTGCCACCCGCATCCACCTTCAAGATCCCGCTGGCACTGATGGGCTATGACAGCGGCTTTCTGGTGGATGAAGAGCATCCGGCACTGCCCTTCAAACCGGGTTACGACGACTGGCTGCCCGCCTGGCGCGAAACCACTACCCCGCGCCGCTGGGAAACCTACTCGGTGGTCTGGTTCTCCCAGCAGATTACCGAATGGCTGGGGATGGAGCGTTTCCAGCAGTACGTCGACCGCTTCGACTATGGCAACCGGGATCTCTCCGGCAATCCGGGCAAGCATGACGGTCTGACTCAGGCCTGGCTCAGTTCCAGCCTCGCCATCAGTCCACAGGAGCAGGCCCGCTTCCTCGGCAAGATGGTGAGCGGCAAGCTACCGGTCTCGGCGCAAACCCTGCAGTACACCGCCAATATCCTCAAGGTGAGCGAGATCGACGGCTGGCAGATCCACGGCAAGACCGGCATGGGCTACCCGAAAAAGCTGGATGGCAGCCTCAACCGCGATCAGCAGATCGGCTGGTTCGTCGGCTGGGCCAGCAAACCGGGCAAGCAGCTGATCTTCGTCCATACCGTGGTGCAGAAACCGGGCAAGCAGTTCGCCTCCCTTAAGGCGAAAGAAGAGGTGCTGGCCGCCCTGCCCGAGAAGCTCAAAACCCTGTAATACCCAAACCATTAAACATGTGATCGTGCTTATCCCACACCGTCAGAGGAGGGTTGCCGAGATGTCGACATTCACTCCTCGTCGGGGTGACGGAGTCTTTAATGTGATGGGTATGGTCAGGCTGCGCAGATCGGACCGACGGCCCTGCGAGAGGCTGCCGGTTGGCAGCTCGCTGCCCGTGGTGATTTTTGCAAAAAATGACCTAATAGTTTTTTGGCTGTCGCACCAGTGAAACAATCCAACCTGCGGCTGGCCAGCAGGGCGGCCACCCACGGCCGATACCCCCTTTGCATCGACCGCCCGATCACCCTGTCGCGAGCAGACAAACGAGAAAGGACGTAGGGTGCACGAAGCGAAGCGCATTGCACCGGCAACCTCGGGGATCCAATAACGGTGCAATGGCGGTTTTTTTATCCCCTTCACCGCCACTTCACACAAGCTCATCCCCCCTTCACGCCGGGCTGACAGACTCGCTCCATCCAACAAGGAGACGTGTCATGGTCAAACAGATATTCACCCATAAGATCTTTCTGCTGCTGTTGCTCAGCCTGCTATTGATGGTGCCGGTGCAATCCATCATGGAGCTGAACCGGGAGCGGCAGATTTACCGCAATCAGGCGATCCAGAGCATCATGGCCAGCAGCAGTGGCCCGCAACGGCTGATGGGGCCGGTTATCGTGCAGCCCTATACCCGTTCGGTGACGGTCGAACAGGAGGGCAAGCACTTCGTCCGCCAAGAACAACTCTACCGCTACCTGCTGCCGGAGCAGCTGGATATCAAAGCCAACATGGAGGTCACCCCGCGCAAGCTGGGCATCTATCAGGCGCAGGTCTACCAGACCCGACTCACCCTCTCGGGCCGCCTGCCTACCCGACAGAATCTGCTGGATAATGCGAACCCACTGCTTGATGAAGCGGCTGAGCTGGTGGCGGGCAAACCCTACCTGAGCCTGGTGCTCTCCGATGCTCGCGGTATCAACAGCGTCCCCGAATTGCTACTCGGCACCCAGCGGATTCCGTTTGCCCCCGGCGCCCGCCTCGGTGACACGCTGGCGGGTATCCATGCCCCGCTCGACAACCTTCCCCAGCAGGATGGCACCTTTCATCTGGAGCTCAATCTGCAGGGGATGAACGCCCTCGACATAGTGCCGCTGGGCAAGGAGAGCACCCTGTTGCTGGCTGGAAACTGGCCCCATCCCAACTTTATCGGCGACTTTCTGCCGGGCAGTCGCACCCTGAGCCAACAAGGGTTTGAGGCCAACTGGCAAACCAGCTGGTTTGCCAGCGACATGGAGACCCGCTTCAACCGGGCGATAAACGGCGGGGATGGGGTGCTGCCGACTTTCAGCGTCAGTCTGGTGCAACCGGTGGATCACTATCAGCTCAACGAGCGGGCGGCCAAATATGCCCTGCTGTTTATCGGCCTCACCTTTATCAGCTTCTTCATGTTCGAGCTGCTCAAGGGGCTACGGGTCCACCCGATCCAGTACGCGCTGGTGGGCATGGGGCTGGCCATCTTCTATCTGGTACTGCTGGCGCTGACCGAGCACCTCGGCTTTGGCTGGGCCTATCTGGTCGCCGCACTGGCCAGCGTACTGCTCAACGGCTTCTATCTAAGCCATGTGCTGGGCGGCCCGAAGCAGGGGATCGGCTTCGCGGCACTACTCGGGCTGGTCTATGCCATCCTCTACAGCCTGTTACAGGCCGAAGAGATCGCCTTGCTGCTTGGCGCCCTGCTGTTGTTCACCACCCTGGCGCTGATCATGCTGCTGACCCGCAAGCTGGACTGGTATCAGGTGATGGACTACAGAGCCCCCACCACCTCATGGGCAGCACCCCAGCCAGCGACCGGTGACACCGACCATCAGCCATAACCAAAAAAACAGGCGCCATAAGGCGCCGGTTCTATTTTATTGATCGGGCATCACTTCTTTTTGACCGGACGAGCCCAGTTCTGGATGTGACGCTGGGGCACCCGGGTGATCACCAGCTCGTTTTCGGCCACATCCCTGGTGATGGTGGAACCCGCCCCCAGAGTAGCCCCCTTGCCAATGCGCACCGGCGCCACCAGCTGGGTATCGGAACCGACAAACACATCATCCTCGATGATGGTCTGGAACTTGTTCACGCCGTCGTAGTTGCAGGTGATGGTACCGGCACCGATATTCACCTTGGCACCAACCTCTGCATCTCCCAGATAGGTGAGGTGACCACACTTGGAACCAACCCCCAGACGGGCCTTCTTCATCTCGACGAAGTTGCCGACATGGGCATCCTGCTCCAGCACTGCGCCCGGGCGCAGACGGGCAAACGGGCCGACCGAGCACTGATCCGCCACCTGAGCCCCTTCAACGATGGAGTAGGGCTTCACTTCGGTGTGATCGCCAATGACGCAATCCTTCAGCACGGCACCGGCACCGATACGGACGTGGTTGCCGAGGGTTACCTTGCCTTCGATGATGACGTTGACGTCGATCACCACCTCTTCACCGATCTCGAGGGTTCCGCGCAGATCGAAGCGGGCCGGGTCGATCAGGGTAGCACCGGCGATCATCAGCTTCTCGGCCTGCATCTGCTGGTAGCTGCGCTCAAGGGCAGCCAGCTGGACCCGGTTGTTGGCCCCTTCCACCTCGGCGGCACGCTCCGGATGGACCGCCGCAATCGGGCAACCATCGCCGTGCGCCATGGCGATCACGTCGGTCAGATAGAACTCACCCTGAGCATTTTTGTTATCCAGACGGGAGAGCCAGCTGCGCAGCTGACCGCCGTTGGCTACCAGCACGCCGGTGTTCACTTCGCGGATGGTCAGCTGCTCGGCGTTGGCATCTTTCTGCTCGATGATACCGACCACCTGACCATTTTCCCGGACGATGCGGCCATAGCCGGTCGGGTTATCCAGCACCACGGTCAGCAGTGCCATGCCATCGCTGGCCTTGGCAGCCAGCAGTCGTTGCAGGGTCTCAGGCTGGATCAGCGGGGTATCGCCGTACAGCACCAGCACGTCGTCTTCATCCTGCCAGAACGGGATGGCCTGGGCGACGGCGTGACCGGTTCCCAGCTGCTGCGCCTGCAACACCCAGTTCACGTCGGCGGCCACGATCCGCTCTTTCAGCAGCTCGGCACCGTGACCATAGACCAGATGAAGCTGCTCGGCGCCGACCTGACGGGCGGTATCGATCACATGGGAAACCATGGGTTTGTTGGCTACCGGGTGCAGTACCTTGGGCAGAACGGAACGCATGCGGGTACCTTTACCCGCCGCCAGGATCACGACGTTGAGAGACATGACTTCGACCTTGAACTTGTGTGGAAATACTCGGCGGAGTCTATCGAACGGGTAAAAAAAAAGCGACCCGAAGGTCGCTTTTTACATCACCGTTATTAGCGGTAATTCTTTTTGACGATATCGATGACTCGCAGTTGAGCCATCGCCTTGGCCAGCTCGGTGGCGGCCTGGGCGTAGTCGATATCACCATGGGAGCTGTGGATCCGCTCTTCGGCTGCACGCTTGGCTTCCTGGGCTTTCGCCTCATCCAAGTCGTCAGCACGAATCGCGGTGTCCGCCAGCACGGTCACGGATTCAGGTTGTACTTCCAGCATGCCGCCGGAGATGTACAGCACCTCTTCAGTTCCGTTCTGCTTCATCAAGCGGACCAGGCCCGGCTTGATGGCAGTCAGCAACGGAGCATGACCGTGGCGGAGACCCAACTCACCTTCGGAGCCTGATACCTGAGCAGTTTGCACGCGGCCGGAAAACAGTTTTCCTTCGGCGCTCACCACATCCAGGTGAAAGGAGATCATCTCTGCCATGGGCCCTCCTGTCGAGGCTTACAGTTTCTTGGATTTCTCGACGACTTCGTCGATACCGCCAACCATGTAGAACGCCTGCTCGGGCAGATCGTCATACTCGCCTTTCAGGATGCCCTGGAAACCACGGATGGTCTCTTTCAGCGGCACGTATTTACCCGGAGAACCGGTAAACACTTCTGCTACGAAGAACGGCTGGGACAGGAAACGCTCGATCTTACGGGCACGGGCTACGGTCAGTTTGTCTTCTTCTGACAGTTCATCCATACCCAGGATGGCGATGATGTCCTTCAGCTCTTTGTAGCGCTGCAGTACGGTCTGAACGCCACGAGCGGTCTCGTAGTGCTCTTTGCCAACCACCAGCGGATCCAGCTGACGAGAGGTAGAGTCCAGCGGGTCAACGGCCGGGTAGATACCCAGTGCCGCGATCTGACGGGACAGTACAACGGTCGCATCCAGGTGGGCGAAGGTGGTCGCCGGAGACGGGTCAGTCAAGTCATCCGCAGGCACGTAAACGGCCTGTACGGAGGTGATGGAACCGGTCTTGGTGGAGGTGATACGTTCTTGCAGAACACCCATCTCCTCGGCCAGGGTCGGCTGGTAACCTACTGCGGAAGGCATACGGCCCAGCAGTGCGGATACTTCAGTACCGGCCAGGGTGTAACGGTAGATGTTGTCCACGAAGAACAGCACGTCACGACCTTCGTCACGGAACTTCTCCGCCATGGTCAGGCCGGTCAGCGCAACGCGCAGACGGTTTCCGGGCGGCTCGTTCATCTGACCGTAAACCAGAGATACTTTGTCCAGTACGTTGGACTCCATCATCTCGTGGTAGAAGTCGTTACCCTCACGGGTACGCTCACCTACACCGGCGAATACAGAATAACCACTGTGTTCGATCGCGATGTTACGGATCAGCTCCATCATGTTTACGGTTTTGCCTACACCGGCACCACCGAACAGACCAACTTTACCACCCTTGGCGAACGGGCATACCAGGTCGATAACCTTGATGCCGGTCTCCAGCAGATCGTTGCTGTTGGACTGATCTTCGTAGCTGGGGGCAGCGCGGTGGATAGACCAGCACTCTTCTTCACCGATCGGACCTTTTTCGTCGATTGGCTCGCCCAGTACGTTCATGATCCGACCCAGAGTCGCAGTACCGACCGGAACCTGGATGGATTTACCGCTATTCACTACTTCCAACCCACGACGCAGACCGTCGGAGGAGCCCATGGTGATGCAACGAACGACGCCGCCACCGATCTGTTGCTGAACTTCCAGCACCAGACCCTGGCCTTGACCTTCGCTAACGACCTTCAGTGCATCGTACACCTGGGGCACGGCATCCTGCGGGAACTCGATGTCCACCACAGCGCCGATGATTTGGACGATGAAACCGTTACTCATGTCAAATCCTCTAAACCTTTGATAACCCTTGCCTTACACCGCAGCAGCACCGGATACGATCTCTGTCAGCTCCTGGGTAATACTGGCCTGACGGGCCTTGTTGTATACCAGTTGCAGATCGTTAATCAGGTTACCGGCGTTGTCAGTCGCGGCTTGCATGGCAACCATTCGGGCTGCCTGTTCACTTGCCAAGTTTTCCACTACCCCCTGGTACACCTGGGACTCGACATAGCGAATCAGCAGGGTATCCAGCAGTTGCTTGGGATCCGGCTCATAGAGGTAATCCCAGTGGTGTTTCTTGGCGAGCTTGCTGTCTTCAGTTACGGGCAAAGGCAGCAGTTGATCGACCCGTGGTTGCTGCACCATGGTGTTGACGAACTTGTTGTACACCAGATACAGCTTGTCAATCTCACCGTTGTCGTAAGCCTTCAGCATGACCTTGACTGAACCAATCAGGTCATTGACGCTCGGGTTATCGCCCAGTCCTGCGACATGAGCTTTCACCTTGGCGCCGTGCCGTTCAAAGAAGTTGGAGGCTTTGTTACCGATCAATGCCAGGTCAACCTTGGCACCTTTCGCGCTCCATTGCTTCATATCATTGAGGGCAGCCTTGAACAGGTTGATGTTCAAACCGCCACACAGGCCACGGTCGGTGGAGACGACGATGTAACCCACTCGCTTGACCTCACGTTCGATGAGGTAGGGGTGCTTGTATTCCAAGTTCCCCTGAGCGATATGGCCGATCACCTTGCGCATGGTTTCAGCGTACGGACGGCTGGCAGACATGCGTTCCTGCGCACGGCGCATTTTGCTTGCTGCCACCATTTCCATAGCGCCGGTGATCTTCTGAGTGTTTTTCACACTCCCGATCTTGTTACGTATCTCTTTTGCGCCGGCCATCTCTTACTCTCCATCAGGTGGCAGCTCGCGCTGCCACACACGCTTACCAGGTCTGGGTTGCCTTGAAGTCATCCAGCAACGCAGTCAGCTTGCCAACGATCGCGTCGTTGTAGTCGGCCTTGGCATTGATTTCAGCCATCAGCGAACCATGCTGGGTATTGGCGTAAGAGAGCAGAGCGGCTTCGAAGTCGACGATCTTGTTCAGCTCGACATCGGAGAGATAGCCTTTCTCGGCGGCGAACAGCACCAGAGACTGGTGAGCCACGCTCAGCGGAGAGTACTGCTTCTGCTTCATCAGCTCGGTCACTTTCACACCGTGATCCAGCTGCTTGCGAGTTGCATCGTCCAGATCGGAAGAGAACTGGGCGAATGCCGCCAGTTCGCGATACTGGGCCAGTGCGGTACGGATACCACCGGACAGCTTCTTGACGATCTTGGTCTGAGCAGCACCACCTACACGGGATACAGAGATACCCGGGTCAACCGCCGGACGAATACCGGAGTTGAACAGCTGTGAAGTCAGGAAGATCTGACCATCGGTGATGGAGATCACGTTGGTCGGAACGAACGCAGAAACGTCACCAGCCTGGGTTTCGATGATCGGCAGGGCGGTCAGAGAACCGGTCTGGCCTTTCACGGCACCATTGGTGAACTTCTCTACGTACTCGGCGTTAACGCGAGCAGCACGCTCCAGCAGACGGGAGTGCAGATAGAAAACGTCACCCGGGTAAGCTTCACGTCCTGGCGGACGGCGCAGCAGCAGGGAGATCTGGCGATAAGCTACGGCCTGTTTGGACAGGTCATCATAGATGATCAGCGCGTCTTCACCGCGGTCACGGAAGTACTCACCCATGGAGCAACCGGCATACGGAGCCAGATACTGCAGGGCAGCGGCTTCGGAGGCAGAGGCTACCACCACGATGGTGTTGGCCAGAGCGCCGTGCTCTTCCAGCTTACGTACCACGTTGGCGATGGTGGAGGCCTTCTGGCCAATCGCAACGTAGACACACTTAATGCCGGAATCTTTCTGGTTGATGATGGTGTCGATCGCGATGGCGGTCTTACCAACCTGACGGTCACCGATGATCAGCTCACGCTGGCCACGACCGATAGGGATCATGGCATCGATGGCTTTCAGACCGGTCTGGACCGGCTGGTCAACAGACTTACGCTCGATAACGCCCGGTGCGATCACTTCGATCGGCGAGAAGCCGTCGTTGTCGATCGGACCTTTACCGTCGATCGGCTGACCCAGGGTGTTCAGCACCCGGCCCAACAGACCACGACCTACCGGCACTTCCAGAATACGGCCAGTACCTTTTACTTTCATTCCTTCTGACAGACCGTCATAGGAACCCATGATCACCGCACCGACGGAGTCACGCTCCAGGTTCAATGCCAGAGCGTAGCGGTTGCCCGGCAGCTCGATCATCTCACCCTGCATGGCATCGGCCAGGCCGTGAATACGAATGATACCGTCGCTCACAGAGACGATAGTACCTTCGTTACGCGCTTCGCTTTTTACATCAAACTGCGCAATGCGCTGCTTGATCAGCTCGGCGATTTCAGTGGAATTCAGTTGCATGCTCTAATACCCCAATCAAGATTGCAGCGCGTCAGCCATGCGATCCAGCTTACCGCGGACTGTGCCGTCGATTACCAGATCACCGGCCTTGATGAGCACCCCGGCCATCAAGGACGCATCAATGCTGCAATTCAGCTTCACTTTGCGCGCGAGACGTTGTTCCAGAGAAGCCTGAATATTGGCTTTCTGCTGGTCGGTCAGTTCGATCGCCGAAATCACGTCAGCCTGAACTTCTTTATCCAGTTCAGCCTTGAACGCTACAAATTCAGCAACGACCGCCGGCAGCACACCCAAGCGACCATTCTCGGCCATCACCCGGATCAGGTTCTGGCCATGCTCGTCGAGTTGCTCACCGCAGATACCGACAAATAGATTTGCCAGCTCTTCGGCAGCCACAGAGCCGTTTACCAGGTTGTGCATGGTCTCGTTTTCCACTACTTGCGCAGCGAAACCGAGCATACCCAGCCACTGGTCAACCGCCTTGTGCTCAACGGCAAACTCGAAAGCAGCCTTGGCGTAGGGGCGAGCGATTGTAGTCAGTTCAGACATAGCCCCGTTCCCGTTACAGTTCTGCTACCAGTTTGTCGACGATGTCGCTGTTGGCAGCCTGGTCGATTTGACGCGCCAGGATCTTCTCTGCACCAGCAATGGCAAGAGCAGCAACCTGCTTACGCAGTTCTTCTTTGGCACGATGACGTTCAGCTTCGATCTCGGCACGGCCCTGAGCCAGGATTTTTTCCCGCTCAGATTGGGCACCAGCGGCGGCTTCATCAATGATCTGGGCTTTACGTTTGTTAGCCTGTTCAATGATTTCAGCAGCCTGCAGCTTGGCTTCTTTCAGCTGATCGGTGGCGTTGGCCTTGGCCAAATCCAGATCTTTCTTGGCACGTTCGGCAGAAGAGAGACCGTCAGCAATAGCTTTCTGACGGGCTTCGATGGCAGCAATCAGCGGCGGCCATACGTACTTCATGCAAAACACTACGAAGAAGAAAAAAGCAATTGCTTGGCCGAGGAGGGTGGCATTGATATTCACAGCCGATGTCCTCTTATAGTTAGTTAATGGGTTATGCCTGGATGAGTCGTAACGACTTAGCCAGCAACCGCAAACATCACGTACAGACCCAGACCAACGGCGATCATCGGGATCGCATCCACCAGACCCATTACGATGAAGAACTGGGTACGCAGAACAGGGATCAGATCCGGTTGACGAGCAGCACCTTCCAGGAACTTGCCACCCAGGATACCGATACCGATGGAAGCGCCGATAGCCGCCAGACCCATCATCATTGCAGCAGCGATGTACAGCAGGTCCATGTTCAAGTTTTCCATGAGGATCTCCAGTTATTTAGATGTAATTGTTTGTACAAAAAGGATTATTTGAGTTGCATCAATTATGGTCTTCCTGCGCCATCGACAGATAGACGATGGTCAGAACCATGAAAATGAATGCCTGCAAAGTGATGATCAGGATGTGGAAAATTGCCCAAGGCACGGACAGGATCCACTGTGACCACCAGGGTAACAAACCAGCAATCAGGATAAAGATCAGTTCGCCAGCATACATGTTGCCGAACAGTCGAAGACCCAGAGAAACAGGTTTGGAAATCAGCGTAACAGTTTCCAGGATGAGGTTAACCGGGATGGCCGCCGGGTGGTTGAAAGGCTGAAGCGTCAGCTCCTTCACAAACCCGCCGATACCCTTGACCTTGATGCTGTAGTACAGGATCAAGAAGAACACGCCCAAAGCCATGGACATGGTGATGTTAACGTCAGCAGAGGGAACCACACGCAGATAGGGAATACCCATCAATTGTGCAGCGTGAGGGATAAAGTCAACGGGGATCAGATCCATGAAGTTCATCAGGAAGATCCACACAAACACAGTCAGCCCCAAAGGTGCGATGACCTTGTTGCGACCGTGAAAGATGTCTTTGACGTTACCATTCACAAACTCGACCAGCATCTCCACAAAGCACTGCAGCTTACCCGGCACACCGCTGGTAGCGTTAACGGCTACTTTGCGGAACAACAGGATAAACAGGGCGCCTAGCACGACGGAAAATATCATTGAGTCGATATTGACCGTCCAGAACCCGGACCCGACTTGAAGGTGGGTCAGGTGGTGGGAGATATATCCCTGAGGAGTCAGGACTTCTCCGGTTGCAGACATGAGTTTTCCTAATAGTGGTTGTTAAGCGTGAATGAAACCATCCACTGTACAACGAGGGCGAGGATATAAGTGGCGAAAAACGAGACGGTAACGACCTCGACTCCCGCACCAAACATCAGGGCGAATAGACCTGTTGTAGAAATGAGCTTAATCCCTGCCCCACCATAAAAGTCCCGCAAAACCAGGCCCACACTCTCGGTTGTCACCTTGCGGCGCAGCACCCAGACAGTAAACAAGGCTTGAGGAACCCAGTACATCCCCCCTCCGTAGAGGGCGGAATAACCGGCGCTGGCACCAGTCAGATAAAACCAGACGGCACTCATCGCCAGGATCAGGATGAGCTGACAAACGAGCATAACCAAGGCCAGTGTCAAACCTTCCAAGGCTAATTTCTGCTTCACCAACCTACCCCTGAACATTACAGAACTGTAAAAAATCGGGTTCCGAAGACCCCATGTTAACAGCTCTTAAAGCCGGTCAAATTATACCCTTGAGGGCAGCTATTGCAATATGACAAAAATCCTTAATTTTTGCGGCTTTCAGCGGCAAATCAAGGTTATGGTCATATCAAAAGGAATGGATGTTTTATTACTACAAAAAGCGTAAAAATCACGATTCCGACACGCCAAAATAGCCCAATATACGGTCCAAATCGGACAAATTATCGTAACTTATTACTAACTTCCCGCTATCCCGCTTGCCAGGCTGAAGTTGCACCTGATTACCAATTTTTTCTGCCAGTTGGCGTTCCAGGTAGCCGATCTGCGGATCACGGGCCGGTTCAACCCTGGCTTTTGCCGGTTCCAGCGCTTTTTGCACCAACTTCTCGGTATCACGCACGGTCAGCCCTTTCTGGGCAACCAGCTTGGCCAGTTCGGACTGGGCCTGGCCACTCAGGGCCAGCAGGGCACGGGCATGACCCATGTCGAGGTCACCATGCTCGACGAAACGCTTCACGTCGTCGTTGAGCTGGTTGAGACGCAGCAGATTGGTCACCGTGGTGCGGGACTTGCCCACCGCCTCGGCCACCTGCTGGTGGGTGAGTTCAAATTCGGTCAGCAGCCGCTGCAAGGCGACCGCCTCTTCGATGGCATTGAGATCTTCCCGCTGAATGTTCTCAATCAGCGCGATGGCCACCGCAGCTTCGTCAGGCACATCCTTGACGATGCAAGGCACCACCTCGAGACGGGCCAGCTGGGAAGCACGCCAGCGCCGCTCACCGGCGATGATTTCGAAGGATTGCTCGCCGAGAGGGCGAACCACGATGGGCTGGATCACCCCCTGGGCACGGATGGAGTTGGCAAGCTCTTCCAGTGCGTCCTGGGACATGTCCTTGCGAGGCTGGTACTTGCCGGACTGCAACCACTCCACCGGCAGCTTGCGCAGCTCGCCCTGATTGGCGGGGGCCATGGCCTCTTCAGTACGTTGATCGCTCATCACCTGTTTCTGGCGGGCAGCCGTGCTGGTACTGAGCAGGGCATCCAGCCCCTTGCCCAGTCCACGTTTTTTCGGAGTCATATGCTCTCTCGGTCTGCGATGGTCGCCTGACGCTCCTGCTCCTGACGGCGCAGGATCTCGCCAGCCAGTGCCAGGTAGGCCTTGGCGCCCACCGATGCTTTGTCATAGTGCATGGCCGGGGCACCGAAACTCGGGGCCTCCGCCAGTCTAACGTTGCGGGGAATGATGGTGCGGTAGACTTTGTCGCCGAAGTGCTGTTTTAGCTGATCGGACACATCATTGGCCAGCCGGTTGCGGTGATCGAACATGGTGCGCAGCACCCCTTCGATCTTGAGCTCCGGATTGACCACGGCGGCCAGCTTGCTGATGGTGTCGACCAGGGCGGTGAGTCCCTCCAGCGCGTAATATTCGCACTGCATGGGCACCAGCACGGAGTCGGCGGCGGCCATGGCGTTCACGGTCAGCATGTTGAGAGAGGGCGGGCAGTCGATGAATACATAGTCGTACTTGTCCCGCACCGAGGCCAGCGCGTTGCGCAGGCGGATTTCGCGGGCGAAAAATTCCATCAGACGGATTTCGGCCGCGGTCACGTCGGCATTGGCGGCGATCAGGTGATAGCCCCCGGAAGTTTCAGGGATGATCACTTCGCTGATAGGGGCATCCTCGATCAGCAGCTCATAGGCGGTGCGCTCGACGTCATACTTGTCGACACCGCTGCCCATGGTGGCATTGCCCTGCGGATCCAGATCGATCACCAGCACCTTGCGCCGGGTGGCAGCCATGGAGGCGGCCAGATTCACACAGGTGGTGGTTTTACCCACTCCACCCTTCTGGTTGGCTATGGCGATGACTTTTCCCACACGATCCCCTAAATGAAACTGCGACCCTATTCGGGCTGGATATGTTTGAATTCCAGCAGATGACGTTCGCCTTCCAGCTCCGGCACCCGCAACTCATGACAGGCTACCAGACGGATATTGGCAGGCAACTGGGCCAGCTCCTGCTCGGGATATTGTCCCTTGAGCGCCAGGAAGCAACCCTGTTCTGACGGCAGGTGGTGACACCAGCTCAGCATGTCCTCCAGCGAGGCAAATGCCCGACTCAGTACACCATCAAACCCCACTTCAGGTTGATACTCTTCAACCCGGGATTTGACTGGCGTCACATTGGTCAACCCCAGCTCCAGGATCACCTGACGGATGAAGTTGATCCGCTTGCCCAGACTGTCGAGCAGAACAAACTGCTTGTCCGGATTGATGATCGCCAGCGGCAACCCCGGCAGGCCGGGACCGGTCCCCACGTCGATGAAGCGCTCACCGTGCAAGTGGGGGCTTACCACCAAGCTATCGAGGATATGCTTGACCAGCATGGCGTCCGGATCTCGCACCGAGGTGAGATTGTAAGCCTTGTTCCACTTGTGCAGCAACTCAACCAACTGCACCAGTTGGCTCTTTTGGGTATCGGTGATAACAATTTCGGCCTGCTTGAGCAGGCCGTTCAATCTTTCCAACATGGAATTCCTTAGGCAGTTTTACGCAGCAGGCCGTGTTTTTTCAGGTGAACCAGCAGGATGGAGATGGCCGCCGGGGTGATGCCGGAGATACGGGAAGCCTGACCAATGGTCTGCGGCTTGGCATCATTCAGCTTGGCTTTCACCTCGTTGGAGAGGCCGTTCACCTCGCGATAGTCCAGATCCAGCGGCAACAGGGTGTTCTCGTTGCGCAGCTGCTTTTCCACTTCATCGTGCTGACGCTCGATGTAACCGGCGTACTTGATCTGGATCTCAACCTGTTCGGCCGCGGCTGGATCGGTCACGGAAGGGCCGACCCCTTCGATGGCCATCAACGCATCGTAGGTCACCTCGGGGCGACGCAGCAGCTCTTCCAGGCTCTGTTCGCGGGTCAGCGGGGTGTTGACCAGGGCATTGACCGCTTCCAGTGACGGATGTTGCGGGTGGATCCAGGTTGAACGCATGCGCTGACGCTCCAGCTCGACCTGTTCCATCTTGGCGTTGAATTTGCCCCAGCGCTCGTCATCCACCAGACCCAGCTCACGACCGATGGTGGTCAGGCGGATATCGGCGTTGTCTTCCCGCAGCAGCAGGCGATATTCGGCACGACTGGTGAACATGCGATAGGGCTCGCGGGTCCCGAGGGTGGAGAGATCGTCCATCATCACGCCCATGTAGGCCTGATCCCGACGCGGATTCCAGGGATCCTTGTCCTGCGCACGCAGGGCCGCGTTCAGACCAGCCATCAGGCCTTGTGCCGCAGCCTCTTCGTAACCGGTCGTCCCGTTGATCTGGCCAGCGAAGAACAGGTTTGGAATGCACTTACTCTCCATGTTGGCCTTGAGATCCCGTGGATCGAAGAAATCATATTCGATGGCATAACCCGGGCGGGTGATGTGGGCATTCTCGAAGCCACGCACGGAGCGAACGATCTGCACCTGCACGTCAAACGGCAAGCTGGTGGAGATCCCGTTCGGGTAGAGCTCGTGGGTGGTCAGGCCTTCCGGCTCGACGAAGATCTGGTGTGCCGTCTTGTCGGCGAAACGAGTGATCTTGTCTTCGATCGACGGGCAGTAGCGCGGGCCGATCCCCTCGATCACCCCGGCGTACATGGGGCTGCGATCTAGGTTATTGCGGATCACCTCGTGGGTACGCTCGTTGGTGTGGGTGACGTAGCAGGGCACCTGACGGGGATGCTGGCTGGCATCGCCGATAAACGAGAAGACCGGACGCGGATCGTCGCCGTGCTGGGCCTGCATCACAGAGAAATCGACGCTGCGGGCATCGATGCGTGGCGGGGTGCCAGTCTTGAGACGATCGATGCGCAGCGGCAGTTCACGCAGGCGCTGGGCCAAGGCGATCGAGGGAGGATCCCCGGCGCGACCGCCCTTGTAGTTTTCCATCCCGATATGGATCAACCCGTTCAGGAAGGTACCGACCGTCAGCACCACAGTCTTGCCGCTGATGCGGATCCCGCTCTGGGTGACTACACCGGCAACACGATCCCCGTCCATGATCAGATCGTCACAGGCCTGCTGGAAGATCTTCAGGTTCGGGTAGTTCTCCAGCATCTGGCGAACTACGGCCTTGTAGAGCAGGCGATCCGCCTGGGCACGAGTGGCTCGTACTGCCGGGCCCTTGGAGGAGTTGAGGGTGCGGAACTGGATCCCGCCAAGATCGATGGCACGCGCCATGATCCCGCCGAGTGCGTCAACTTCCCTGACCAGGTGTCCCTTGCCGATCCCGCCGATCGCCGGATTACAGGACATGTGTCCCAGCGTATCGATATTGTGGGTCAACAACAGGGTGTTCATGCCCATACGGGCTGCCGCTGTTGCTGCTTCGGTTCCGGCATGACCGCCACCGACGACGATCACATCAAATTGTTCATGGTATTGCATTGGGATCACCTTGATCTGCACGCCTGAAGATCTTTATTTGCCTGGGCTGGGCTAAAGGGCGGAACATTCTATCTGTTTCGCGTCCTGAGGGGAACGTCTACTTAACGTTCAGTATGAAGGGAGGATCCACTAATTAGATCTTAAGGATCTTTAGATCGATCTTTTACTGGATCTCTTATTAGGATCCGCCCTTTCTGTTGATAAGCACTTTTTGATCATAAAGATCATTAATTTAAGAACGATCCTAGCTTGTGGAAAAGCTTGGATCCTGGCCCGGTGAACGAGGGGATAACCAGGACTTTTATACACAGAGGTTTGTCGGTCTGGATCTAATACATGGATAACTATAGGTTTTGCAGAGCTTTACACCGTAGTTATGCACATTCCCCCTGGGCGTTGTGGGTAACCTTGTAGAACAACTCTCCCGGATCAATCTGTTAATAACATGGTGGATAGTCGATCTGGGGATAAGTGGGGAGATCAAGCTTTTTTTCAGGATCTCCCGCACGCTGATCAGGCGATCATCGTCATCCAGTCGCGGATCCACACTTCGGCGGCATCTTCGGGGATCTCGTGTTGGGTGACATCGATGTCGAGTCGCTCGCCGATCCGGCTGGCGCCGCACTCGGCCAACAGTCGATCCAGCGTCTTGCCGCCCTGACAAAAGGTGTCATAACTGCTATCGCCAAGGGCAATCACGCCATATTTCAATGAATTAAGATCCGGATGCTGCTCGGCAAGATCCTTGGCGAAGGGTTGCAGGTTGTCGGGCACATCACCGGCACCGTGGGTCGAGGTGACCACCAGCAGGATGGATCCTGCATCATCCAGCACCTCTGCCAGCTTGGCCGGGTTGTGGATCCGGGTCTGGTGGCCAGCCTGTTCCAGCAGGTTGGCGACGTGGTCTGCGACATATTCGGCGGCGCCCAGCATGGAGCCGACGACGAGATTGAGTTTGGCCATGGAATGGATCCTGATTTCAGACAAAGAAACGGAAAGCCTGATTCTACCGCCAAAGGGTGTGGATAAATATGGATAAAGCTTGGGGATAATGGATCCAGTCAGATAATGCCGCCGGATCCATCCCGCCGATCTTTTTTCTGCTTCTTTATATTCCTCTTCATTTTCTTCTCTGCGAATGGCTCTCCTGATGACTCCCATCCACAGCAAAATCCTGCCAACGATGCAGTCAGATAACAATGCAGATGCAAATGATTAGCAATTATTGAATCGATTCGATCACGGCTCCTGTAGTAGGATTGCGCAGCTTTATTCGCCCATGGAACAGGGTGATGTCGTTACCAACGACCAAAAATAACAATAAAAAACATAACTCATTGATAAACGAGACTTTAATATGATTGCGCAAAAATATACTACAGGACCCGGCAAGAAGGGCGCCTTAGGC
Organism: Aeromonas sp. MdU4; assembly: GCF_041929505.1. Lineage (NCBI taxonomy): Bacteria > Pseudomonadati > Pseudomonadota > Gammaproteobacteria > Aeromonadales > Aeromonadaceae > Aeromonas > Aeromonas sp. MdU4. The sequence continues at coordinate 28,048 of NZ_JBHFMW010000014.1, forward strand.
ATGCTTTCACTCTCCGGTTTGCTCGTCTCTATGCCGCTGATGGCCGAACAGGCCGCCGTTGAGCTACCCAAAGCCAGCGAAACCATGGTGGTGACCGGTACGGCTATGAAGGTGGAAGTGCCGATGGCCGAGACGCCTCGCGCCGTTTCCGTGGTTAATCGCGAGGAGCTGGATCAGCACGCCGTGTTGCAGCTGGATGAAGCGATTCGCTACCGTTCTGGCGTATTGACCGGCCTCTATGGTTCCGACAACAACACCGACTGGTTCAAGGTGCGTGGCTTCGATGCCGCCTCTTATCTGGATGGCAACCGGCTGTTTGGCACCGGTTATTACGTCTGGACGCCGGAGCCGTTTGGTCTGGAGAGTGTGGAAGTGCTAAAGGGGCCAGCCTCGATCCTTTATGGTGAGGCGCCTCCGGGCGGGGTGATCAATGCCATCAGCAAGCGACCGACCGCCACACCGCAAGGGCAGGTGGATCTGCAGCTTGGCAGCCGGGATCATCGTCAGGTCGGGGTGGATGTCTCTGACGCGCTCTCCGACAGCAGTCGCTACCGGATGGTTGCTCTCTATAAAGAGCGTGATGGGGTACTCACCGGCACCTATAACGATCGGGTCTATCTGGCGCCCAGTATCACCTTTGATCTTTCGGATCGCACCAGCCTGACCCTGCTGGCCAGTATCCTGCACGACGAAGGGGTGCCGACCAACGGCTTCTTCCCGGTCTATGGCACCCTGAATACGTCAGGTGGCCAGATTGATCCCTCCACCAACCTGAGCCAGCCGGATTACGATCGCAACCGCAATACCCAGATCTCCACCGGTTACGAGCTGGCCCACCAGCTCAACCAGACTTGGGAGTTCAAGCAGAACGTCCGCTTCAACTACAACGATCTGCTGCTGCGCCAGACCTATATCTTCCCGACTTATGAAGGCACAACCGCCAGTCGTGGCCTGGTTTACCGTGATGGCAATACCAAGAGTGCCACCATGGATAACCAGATGGTGGGCTACTGGAACACCGACAGCACCGAGCAGACCTTGCTGCTGGGGGTAGATCTGCAGCGTCACGTCAATGAAGGGGTCGAGGCCGACAACTACGGTATGGGCTCAATCAATACCATGAACCCGGATTACAGCGGCTTCCCCGGTTTTGACGAGTCGACCGCCACTCACCAGAAGAGCAGCAAGGGCCAGAGCGGCCTCTATGCCCAACACCAGATCCGCTGGGACGATCGCTGGTTGCTGACAGCCGGTGGCCGTTTTGACTATGTGGAGACCCACAACACCAATACCAGCAAGGACGAGCGCCAGTACGATCACGAGCTCTCCCTCTCGGGCAGCCTGATGTATCTGGCTGACAACGGCCTCTCTCCCTACTTTGCCTATGCCGAGTCGTTCGAGGTGCTGCCGGGGATCGATCCTAACACCCGAAACTCCTACAAGCCGCTCAAGGGCAAGCTCTACGAGACCGGCGTGAAGTATGCGCCTGCCTTCCTCGACGGTTACATCAATCTGGCGTTGTTCGATCTGGCTCAGACCAACTCGCTTGTCTCTACCGGTTCCGGCCAGCAGACCCAGGCGGGTGAAGTGACCTCTCAGGGGATTGAGCTGGAAGGGATCGTGCAGGTGAGCGATGCGCTGCGTCTGACCGCTGCTTATACCTACACCGATGCCAAAACCAACGACACCGGCAGTAGCGATCGCCGTGCCAGCCTGATCCCGCGCCACATCGCCTCCTTCTGGGGCAACTACAAGGTGCAACAGGGCACGGTCTCAGGTCTGGAAGTTGGCTCCGGTGTGCGTTATATCGGTTCCAGCGTGGGCATTGGCGCCGTGAATGCGGACTACACCCCCATCTACGGCTCTGCCGAGGCGCCAGCCCATACCGTCTGGGATGCGATGATCGGGTATGACTTTGCCAAGAACTGGCGCGCCCAGCTCAACGTCAACAATCTGCTGGGTGAAACCTACGTGGCCAGTTGTGACTACTACTGCTACTACGGTGAGCCGCGCAGCGTAGTGGGCAGCATCAACTACCGCTGGTAATCGAAGTCGGGCGGGAACCGGGTTCCCGCCCTTCTTTTCACCTGCAGTTGTTCTGATCTCTCTGGAATACCGGTCCGTTATGGAACTCTTGTCTCTGGTTTATCGCCAATATCGTTGGCCCTTTATCGCCATTACCCTGCTCAGTCTGCTCAGTGTCGTCAGCGGGATTGGTGTAATTTACTTTATAAATCAACAACTTATTGAATCTATAGGTGATCCGCTGCCGATCCTCGGTCAGCTGATCGGCCTGATTGTGTTGCTGCTGGTTATCACTCTTGGATCTCAACTGGCCCTGACTACTCTCGGTCACCATTTTGTCTACCGGTTGCGTGGCCGTCTGCTCAAGCAACTGCTGGATACCGATGTCGCCCGCATCCGCCAGATTGGTCAGGGGCCGCTGCTGGCCTCCCTCTCCAGCGATATCGGCCAGATCACCATCGCCTTCGTGCGCCTGCCTGAGCTGGTGCAGGGGCTGGTGCTCACCCTAGGCTCAGCCCTCTATCTTGGCTGGCTCTCTCCTGCGTTGCTCGGGGTGACCGCGCTCTGGGTCACCGTCACCATGGTGGTGGGCTGGTTGTTGGTGAACCGTGTTTATCGCCATCTCTCCCAAATGCGTCAGGCCGAAGATCGGCTCTATCAGAACTATCAGGCCATCATCGCTGGCAGCAAGGAGCTGGCGCTCAACCGCGAGCGGGCTCACTTCGTTTACCACCAGCTCTATGAGCAGAATGCCCGTGACTACCGCCAGCAGATCATCCGTGCCGACACCTATCACCTGAGCGCGGTGAACTGGTCGAATATCATGATGCTGGGGGCCATCGGTCTGGTCTTCTTTCTGGCCAACGGGCTGGGCTGGGCCAACACCAATGTGGCCGCCACCTTCGCCCTGACCCTGCTGTTCCTGCGCACCCCACTGTTGCAGGGTATTGGCGCCCTGCCGACTCTGCTTGCCGCTCAGGTGGCGTTCGACAAGATTGCTGCCCTCAATCTGGCCGAGCCGGATGCGGACTTCCCGCTGCCGCCCGCCATCCGCCCCTGGCAGCGTATCGAGCTGGAGCAGGTGAGCTTTCACTATCAGGGGGAGGGCGGCTTTGCCGTCGGCCCCATCGATCTGGTCATCGAAAAGAGGGAGCAGATCTTCATTATCGGTGGCAATGGCTCCGGCAAGTCGACGCTGGCCATGCTGCTGACCGGCCTTTACCAGCCGGTATCGGGCCGGATCCTGCTGGATGATGAACCCGTCACCGATCGCAACGGCTATCTGGCGCTCTTCTCCGCCATCTTCACCGACTATCACCTGTTCCAGCATCTGCTGGGGCCAGACCCCAAAGATGAGCTGGTCGCCGAGTGGCTGGAGCGGTTGCAGATGGGCAGCAAGCTCACCATCGAGGATGGCTTTATCGCCGATATCGAGCTCTCTCAGGGGCAGCGCAAGCGGGTTGCCCTGCTGCTGGCGCTGGCCGAGCAGCGCGAGGTGATGCTGTTTGACGAGTGGGCTGCGGATCAGGATCCCCAGTTCCGCCGCATCTTCTATCAGCTGCTGTTGCCACGCCTCAAGGAGATGGGCAAGACGGTGATCGCCATCAGCCACGACGATCACTACTTCCCGCTGGCCGATCGCCTGCTGGAGATGCGTCAGGGCCAGCTCACTGAACTGACCGGCGCGCGCCGTGCCGAAGTTAGCCGCGATGCGATCGCCCATCTGGATTGCGAGGTGCCGGCTTGATGCCGGCACCGATGAGACTGGCTGAAAGCCTGCACAGGAATTGCTTATGTTCGAGATGAAATCAGTCAGCTTCACGGTCAATGACCGCACGCTGCTGCACCCCACCGACCTGCGTTTCGAGCAGGGACAGGTCTATGGCCTCATCGGCCACAATGGTTCGGGCAAATCGACCCTGCTCAAGCTGTTGGCACGCCAGCAACCCCTCAGCGATGGCGAGATCCTGTTCGATGGCAAGCCGCTGCCCGACTGGGGCAACCGGGAGTTTGCCCGTCAGGTGGCCTATCTGCCCCAGCATCTGCCGATCGCCGAGAACCTGCTTGGGCGGGAGCTGGTGGAGATGGGGCGCTACCCCTGGCGCGGTTTGCTGGGCCGGATGGGGGCGGAGGACCACCGTCAGGTCGATCGGGCCATTGCCCTTACTCATACTGAACGCTTTGCCGAGCGGCTGGTGGATACCCTCTCCGGCGGCGAGCGGGGGCGGGTCTGGCTGGCGATGCTGCTGGCGCAGGAGAGCCGCTTCATCCTGCTGGACGAGCCGCTGGCCGCGCTGGACGTGGCCCATCAGGTGGAGGTGCTGACCCTGGTCAGGCAGCTCAGCCGTCAGCTCAACCTCGGGGTCATCATCGTCATTCACGACATCAATATGGCCTCCCGCTTCTGCGATCGGCTGGTGGCGCTCCACTCCGGCCGCCTGCTTACCCACGGCGAACCTGAGGGGATCATGACCAGCGAGACCCTGCACGCCATCTATGGCATCCCGATGGAGGTCATTCGCCACCCGGCTCATGCTCATCCCATCGCCATCGTTTAGATAAGGCTTGTTATCTCGATGCTTTTATTCAAGAAAGTTGGCTGGTTCTGCTGCCTCTTGGCTCCGTTTATGTTGCAGGCCGAGCCAGCGATGCCTGCCGCTGCAAAGCTCCCTCAAACCGATGCTGTGAAGTCGGTACCCCGTATCGCCACCGTCGACTGGACCATCGCCGAAACCCTGCTGGCGCTCGGGGTGACGCCGCTGGCGGTGGGGGATGCAGGCCCCTATCAGGCATGGGTCGGCGAGCCACGGCTGCCCACAGGGGTGGTGGATATCGGCCTGCGTACCCAACCCAACCGTGAGCTGCTGGCGGAGCTAAAACCCGATCATATCCTCATCTCGCCGCTGGCGGCCCCGTTGGCGCCAACCCTTTCCCGCATCGCGCCGGTGAGCACCATCGCCCTCTATGATGGGCAAACCGATCTCTGGCTGCGGCTGCACGAGGTGACCCTGACCCTCGCCCGTATGGTGGGCAAAACCGCCGAGGGTGAACGGCTGCTGGCGGGGCTGGATCGGGATCTGGCCAGCATGCAGGCCAGATTGCCTGCGGATCTGCCACCCCTCTTGGTGGTGCAGTTTATCGATGAGCGCCATGTGCGGGTGTTTGGTCGCCACAGCCTGTTCGATGCGGTGATGACGCGGCTCGGGCTGCGTAATTGCTGGCAGGAGCAGACCAATGACTGGGGTTTCTCGGTGGTCAGCATCGAGCAGTTTATGGCCTTGCCAACCGCGCGGCTGGTGGTGGTCGATCCCATCCCGGTCGGGGTGAGCGAACGACTGCAGGAGCCTGGGCTGTGGCAGCATCTGCCGCTGGTACGGCAGGCGTCCGTGCTGCATCTGCCTGCGGTCTGGAGTTTTGGCGGCGTACTTGCCGCCCGCCGTTTCGCTGGTCTGCTCAGTGATGCGCTGCTGCAAGATGCCGAGCGTATGGAGGCTGGCCGATGAAGCGACTGCTCACATCGCCGCTGCTGCGGCCGGTCTCGATCCTGCTGGGGCTGACCCTCTCGCTCGCGTGTTGGGAGCTGGCTCGCCAGCTGCCCGGCGCGCTCTGGTGGCAGAGCCTCTTTGCCCCCAATCTGGATGACGTCAGCCAAGCGGTGGTGCATTTCAGCTGGCTGCCCCGCTTGGCGGTCACCCTGCTGGCCGGAGCGGCGCTCGGGCTGGCTGGCACCCTGATGCAGCAGGTGCTGCGCAACCCGCTCGCGTCACCGACCACCTTGGGGGTGGCCTCCGGCGCCCAGCTGGCGCTGATGATGGTGACCCTGTTTGCCCCCTCCTGGTTGCTGCTGGGGCGGGAGTGGATCGCCATGGCTGGCGGCAGCCTTGCGATGGCACTGGTGTTTGCCCTGGCTTGGCGTCGCCAGCTCAATCCGGTGGTCATCGTTTTTGCCGGGCTGGTGATCAACCTCTATCTGGCGGCCATCAGCATGGGGCTCTTGCTGTTCTTTCAGGAGGAGCTGAAAGGTTTGCTGGTGTGGGGCAGTGGCTCTTTGGTGCAGAATAGTTGGAGCGGGGTGAGTTACCTGTTGCCCCGCCTGCTGGCAGCCGCTGCGCTGGCTGCGGTACTGGTACGCCCGCTGGCGGTGCTGGAGCTGGATGATGCCAGCGCCCGCAGTCTGGGGGTCTCTCTCCAGCATCTGCGTTTTGCCGGACTGGGGCTGGCGGTGTTTGTCACCGCTTGCGTGGTGAGCGTGGTGGGGCTGATCGGCTTTATCGGGCTGGCGGCGCCCGCCATGGTGCGGCTGCTCGGGATCCGCCAGCTTGGCCAGCGGCTGTTGTGGGCACCGATCCTCGGCGCCCTGCTGCTGGCGGCGACCGATCTGCTGCTGCAGAGCCTGAGTCGCTTCTGGCCAATCTTGATCCCCTCCGGCGCCATGACCGCTCTGCTGGGTGCGCCGCTTCTGCTCTGGCTGATCCCGCGCCTTGGCATCAAGTCGGGTACGCCGAAGGCAAACGCCGGCCTGCTGGTGGCCCGCCATCCGGCACCGACTCGCCTTATTGGCCTGTTGTTGGTCGGGCTGCTGCTGGCCGTGGTCGCCTCCCTGCTGGTTGGGCAGGGAATGACGGGCTGGAGCTGGCCAAGTTGGCTCCGCTGGCAGGCCCAGCTGGAGTGGCGACTGCCGCGCTCTCTGGCTGCGGGGGCGGCTGGCGTGCTGCTGGCGCTGGCGGGCACCCTGTTGCAGCGGGTCAGCAACAATCCTATGGCGAGCCCGGAGCTGCTGGGGGTGAGCGGTGGCACCTTTATGGGGGTGATTGCCACGGCGCTGCTGCTGCCTGCGTTGCCCCTGCCGCTGATGCTGGTTGGTGGCCTGTTCGGTGCTTTTGGTTGCCTGTTGTTGCTGGTGGTGGTCAATCGCAAGCACGGCTTCCAGCCGGAGCGGATCCTGCTCTCAGGTATCGCCATCACGGCACTGTTTGAGCCGCTACAGGCCATCGCGCTGGCCAACGGCGACATGCGGGTGCAGCAACTGCTCTCCTGGATGTCCGGCTCCACTTATTACGTCACCCTGCCGGTGGCCTATGGGCTGGTGGGGCTGGCGCTGTTGATGCTGGCCGCCTGCCTGTTTTTCAGCCGCTGGCTCGATCTGCTGCCCATGGGGGCGGCGGTAGCCACCGCACTCGGCATTCGTCTTAACCGCGCCCAGCTCGCCATCCTGCTGCTGGTGGCCGTGCTCACCGCCAGCGCCACCCTGGTGGTGGGCCCGCTCTCGTTTGTCGGTCTGCTGGCGCCACATATGGCCAAGCTGATGGGGCTGGTGCGGGCACGCTGGCACTTGCTCGGGGCCGCCGCTTCCGGCGCCCTGTTGATGGTATCGGCGGACTGGGTAGGCCAGCAGTTCCTCTTCCCGCAGGAGGTGCCGGTCGGGCTGGTGTCCACCTTGTTAGGGGGCGCTTACTTCATGTGGTGTCTGCGCCGTCTCTAGGTTTGTGGATGAAAAATGCACAAAAAAAGCCCGGGATTAACCCGGGCTTTTTTTTGTTTGCTGATCCGGCTTATTTGCCGATGCAGAAGCTGGAGAAGATGCGGCCCAGCAGATCGTCGGAGCTGAATTCGCCGGTGATCTCGGAGAGAGACTCCTGCGCCAGGCGCAGCTCTTCGGCCACCAGCTCGCCAGCTACGAACACTTCCAGCTGCTCCTTGGCCACCAGCAGGCGTTCGGCGGCGCGCTCCAGCGCATCCAGATGGCGGCGGCGGGCCATAAAGCCCCCTTCGGTGTTGCCCTGGAAGCCCATACACTGTTTAAGGTGCTCGCGCAGGGCGGGCAGCCCCAGCTCGGTCTTGGCGGAGATGCGGTAGACGGCGTGGCCCTGCTCCTGGCTCGGCGCCAGATCCTCGCCGGTCAAATCGGCCTTGTTGCGAATGACGGTGAGGCCGATGTTTTTTGGCAACCGATCAACAAATTCCGGCCAGATCTCCCGCGGGTCGATTGCGTCTGTGGTGGTGCCATCCACCATAAACAGCACCCGATCGGCCTGTTCAATTTCGGCCCAGGCGCGTTCGATACCGATCTGCTCCACCTTGTCCTGGGTGTCGCGCAGACCAGCGGTGTCGATGATGTGCAGCGGCATGCCATCGAGATGGATGTGCTCGCGCAACACGTCGCGGGTGGTGCCGGCAATCTCGGTGACGATGGCCGACTCACGCCCCGCAAGAGCGTTGAGCAGGCTCGATTTGCCGGCGTTGGGACGGCCGGCGATCACCACCTTCATCCCTTCCCGCAGCAGGGCGCCCTGTTTGGCCTCCCCACGCACGTCGTCCAGCTCGGACATGATGCTGTAGAGGTCGCCCGCCACCTTGCCGTCGGAGAGGAAGTCGATCTCCTCGTCCGGGAAGTCGATGGCCGCTTCCACATAGATGCGCAGCCGGATCAGGCTCTCCACCAGTTGCTGGATTTTGCTGGAGAACTGCCCCTGCAGGGAGTGCATGGCGCTGCGGGCGGCCTGTTCGCTGGAGGCTTCGATAAGATCAGCGATGGCTTCGGCCTGGGCCAGATCCAGCTTGTCGTTGATGAAGGCGCGCTCGCTGAACTCGCCGGGGCGGGCAGGGCGGATGCCGTCGATTTGCAGAATGCGGCGGATTAGCATGTCCATGATGACGGGGCCGCCGTGGCCCTGCAGCTCCAGCACATCCTCGCCGGTGAAGCTGTTGGGGGCTTTGAACAGCAGGGCGATGCCCTGATCCAGTACCTGGCCTTGCTCATCCTTGAACGGCAGATATTCGGCGTAGCGCACCCGCGGGAGCTTGCCGAGTACTATCCCGGCGACCTGTTCGGCGGCGGGGCCGGAGACCCGGACTATGCCGACGCCACCACGGCCTGGCGCGGTGGCCTGGGCCACGATCGTATCTGTTGTCATCTTGCTTGGCTCGTTTGTTCGCTGATAGGAAAACGTAGTGGGAGACATTGTAATAAAAAAGGCGGCCCGAAGGCCGCCTCTTTTGTCATCACGGGAAGATTAGCTGCGCATCAGTTGCGAGTGTGCAGGCCTTTCTTCTCCAGCTGACGATAGATGATGGTCTGCTGGGTAATGGAGATGACGTTGCTCACCAACCAGTACAGAGTCAGGCCAGCCGGGAACCAGAGGAACATGAAAGTGAAGATGATCGGCATGAACTGCATCACTTTCTGCTGCATCGGGTCGGTCACGGTGGTCGGGCTCATCTTCTGCAGATACCACATGGAGGCACCCATGAGGATTGGCAGCACGAAGAAGGGGTCCTTCACTGACAGGTCAGTGATCCACAGGGCAAATGGCGCGTGACGCAGTTCGACGGATTCCATCAGTGCCCAGTAAAGAGCGATGAAGATCGGCATCTGAACCAGGATCGGCAGGCAGCCACCCAGCGGGTTGACCTTCTCCTTCTTGTACAGCTCCATCATGCCCTGAGACATCTTCTGGCGATCGTCGCCGAAGCGCTCACGCAGGGCCGCAATCTTGGGTTGCAGCATGCGCATCTTGGCCATGGAGGTGTACTGGGCCTTGGTCAGCGGGAACATGATGCCGCGCACCAGCAGGGTCAGCATGATGATGGCCAGACCCCAGTTCTGGACGAAACCGTGGAACACGGTCAGCAGCCAGTGCAGCGGTTGGGCGATGAACCACAGCCAGCCGTAGTCGACGGTCAGGTCGAGGTGGTTAGCCACCTTGGCCATCTGGTCTTGCAGCTTGGGACCAACCCACAGCTTGCTGGTCACTTCAGCCTGTTGGCCAGCGGCCACGTCTACCAGCGGCGCTTTGTAACCGATGATGGCCTGGCCTTTACCAGGGATCACGCGGCTGTAGAAGCTGTTGGTATCGTCGGCATTCGGTGCCCAGGCAGAGACGAAGTAGTGTTGCAGCATGGCGACCCAACCACCCTTGGTGGTCTTGTTCAGGTCGGCATCTTTCATCTCGTCGAAGGTGTACTTCTTGTAGCGAGTCTCTTCGCTGGAGAAAGCACCACCACGGTAAGCGCTGGCTACCATGGCATGACCTTCCTGATCCTTCGGCGTTGCTACGGTCTGCTTCAGCTGACCATAGAACTGCACCTGAACCGGCTCGGCAGATTTGTTGTCGATCTTGTAATCAACGCCAATGGCATAGTCGCCACGCTTGAGGATGAACTCCTTGGTGAAGACTACGCCCTTGCTGTCGGTCCAGGTCATCGGAACGACGACTTGATCCTGACCATCGGCCAGCTGATAGCTGGTCTGGGCGGCTTCATAGGTAGGACGACCTTCGGCCTGACTGTCCGGACCGTTGCGACCCACCAGACCGCTCTGGGCGATATAGAGGTGCTCTGGCTGGCTGGTCAGCAGCACGAACGGTTGGTCCTTGCCCTCTTCCAGTTTGTGAGACAGCAGTTCGGCAGACACGACGTCACCACCCTGGGTATCCAGGGTCAGCTTGAGCACGTCGGAGGAGACGGTGATCAGCTTGCGTGCGGCAGTCGCGTTGGCTTGCTCGGAAACCTGAGGAATATCACCGGTCTGACCGGCTTCAGGTACGAAATGTTCGGTTTGGGCCACGGTAGTCGGGGCCGGTTTCGGAGCCTTGTCAGACTGCCACTGTTGCCAGAGCAGAAAGCTCACGAACAGCAAACCGATCAGGAGTAGATTGCGTTGTGATTGCATAGTCTTCAGTTTCTTCGCTTTGGTTGCGGAACCGGGTCATAACCACCCTCGGATAAGGGATGGCATTTTAATAGACGTTTGCTAGCTAACCAAACGCCTTTTATGAAACCGTGAAGTCGGATGGCTTCTATCGCAAATTGGGAACAAGTTGGAGTGAAACGGCAGCGCGGCCCGAGCAGAGGGCTAATGATTAGCTGATACAGGCGTATCAGTTTGATTGCTACCCATTGCAACGGCGTGACAGAGTGCGCCATAGCTTTTCCAGTAACTTGAACAGTTCCTCGTTATCCATCTCTTTCACACCGGCCTTGGCGATCACCACGATGTCGATAGCGGGCAGCTGATGTTGTTTGAGGCGGAAACTTTCCCGAACCACCCGTTTGACACGGTTACGCCAAACGGCACGCTTGAGTGCTTTTTTAGGCACAGCGAGACCAAGACGAGGGTGTTCGAGTGAATTGGGGCAGGCGAGAAGCGTAATTTGCGGGGAAGCAGCCCGGACAGGCTCGGCGAAAACGCGTTTGAAGTGTTCGGGAGTTAACAGACGTAACTCCCGAGAGAAGGTGTGCTGGGTAGGCATTAAACTACCAGACGGGCACGACCCTTGGCACGACGAGCGGCCAGAACTTTACGACCGTTGGCAGTTGCCATGCGGGCGCGGAAACCGTGAGAGCGCTTGCGCTTCAGGTTGGACGGTTGAAAAGTACGTTTCATGATTCGATTCCGTATTTCTGTACAGTTTTGATTGTCACACTTAGCCGACGCGCCAGCTATAGCGTGTGACGACTAGCAAAAGAGGCCGAATTCTAAACAGAGTTCGGCTTTTAGTCAATCCGCCGTTCCCTCTCATCCTGCCGTGGTCTTGCAAAAGGCCGCTGCCGAGTGTGAGGATCCAGAGGATCAAGGGCTCCGGATTATACTGGCAACCCGAGGTTAAACAAGGGATCCCTCAATAAAAAAGGCGGCCAGGCCGCCAAAGAGAGAGCTATTTAAGGACTTTCCGCAAGAACTCCCGGGTACGGGGATCCTTGGGATCGACCAATATCTGATCCGGCGGGCCCTGTTCGACGATCCGACCCCCTTCCATGAAGATCACCCGATCGGCAACATCACGAGCAAATTCAATCTCATGGGTCACTACCACCATGGTCTGGTGCTGGCGTGCCAAGGCTTTCATCAACCCCAGCACCTCGTCGACCCACTCGGGATCGAGGGCCGAAGTGGGTTCGTCGAACAAGATGACTTTGGAGTGGGCCGCCATGGCCCGGCCGATGCCGACCCGCTGTTGCTGACCACCGGAGAGGGACGCCGGATAGGCGTCCTGCTTGTCGGCGAGGCCAATCTCTTTGAGGATGCCGAGCGCAGTGGCGCGGGCCTCGGCTTTTGGCTGCTTCCAGACGGTGATCAGCCCTTCGGCGATGTTCTCCTGCGCTGTCTTGTTGGCAAACAGGGCGTAGTTCTGGAACACGAAGGAGGCGCGCTTGCGCAGCTCGATCGCCTGTTGCTCGCTGGCATTTGCCAGATTGAGCTCAAGGTCGTCGATGGCCAGGTTGCCCGCATCCGGGGTCTCCAGCAGGTTGAGGCAGCGCAGCAGGGTCGACTTGCCGGTGCCTGAAGGGCCGATGATGACGACAATTTCCCCCTTTTTTACCTCCAGATCGATGCCGTTGAGCACCTGATTGCCGTGATATGCCTTGGAGAGGCCGGTTAGCTTGATCATTGAGCCCTCCTTTAATAGGCGCGGTTAAGGTGCGCTTCCAGCAGGTGCTGCAAGCGGGTGAAGAAGATAACCACCACCCAGTAGATAAGCGCCACCGCCATGAAGCTCTCGAAGAACTTGAAGGAGGAGGCGGCCTCCATCTGTGCCTTGCCCATGATCTCGGCTACCCCCAGGGTGAATGCTAGCGAGGTGCTTTTGATCATGTCGATGAAGTAGTTCATCAGCGACGGCATCGCGATGCGTGCCGCCTGCGGCAGGATGATCCGCTGCATGGCCTGCAATCGACTCATGCCGATACTGAGCGCCGCCTCCATCTGGCTCTTGTTGATACCGATGATAGAGGCCCGGATCGACTCGGCCATGTAGGCGGCAAAGTGCAGGGTCAGGCCTATGATGGCGGCGGTGAAGGCATCCATCCCGACGAAGAGTGGGAATAGCTGCGGCAGCCCGTAATAGAGCAGGAACAGCTGGACGAGCAGCGGTGTACCCCGAAAAAACGAGATATAGAGCATCGCCAGCCAGTGAATAACGGGGACGCGAAAGACCCGTACTATCGCCAGGGCCAGCGACAGTACGAGTGCCAACACGAATCCCCACAGGGCCATTTCCATCGTGGTGCCCAGATATTTGAGCAGGATGGGAAACAGCCCCAGGGTGTACTCGAGATCGAAATGCATCATTTATTTGTCGGTGATGTCGGATGCGAACCATTTCTCGGAGATTTGACGCAGGGAGCCATCTTTGCGCATGGCACTCAGAGCCTCATCCACCTTTTTGAGCAGTGCCTGCTTCTCCGGCGTCTTCAGGAAGGGCAGGGCGTTTTCGATGGTTTCGAACGGTGCGCCTGCCTGTTGCAGCGGCAGTTTGGACTCTTTGATCAGCTGGGCGGTAGAGACGCGGTCCATCACAAAGGCATCGATGCGGCCCAAAGCGACATCCTGTTCGAAGGCGGAGTCATAGGTGCGGATATCGATCTTGTTGTCCGGATCGTTCTTGCGCAGCAGCTGCTCAAAATTGGAGCCCAGGTTGACCGCGACTTTCTTGCCTTCCAGATCCTTGATGCCGTGGATGGTGGTGTTGCCCTGACGGACCACGATTTGGGCGCCGTCATAGACGTAGGGCTGGGAGAAGTCGTACTTCGCCTTGCGCTCGTCGGTGATGGTGATCTGGTTGGAGATGGTGTCGACACGGCCGGTTTCCAGCATGCCGAACAGGCCGGAGAAGCTGGCGGTCACGAATTCGACCTTGTAACCGGTACGCTCGCCGATCTGGTTCCACATATCCACCTCGAAGCCCTGCAGCTTGTCCTGCTTGACGAAGGTGAACGGGAAATATTTGCCAGACATGCCGACCTTGATGGTCTCTTGGGCGATCGCTTGACCGGACAGGGCGGCGAGCAGGATGGCTGCGCCGGAAATCAGTTTGATAGATTTTTTCATGGTGTTTCTCTCTCTCAATGTCTTGTATTTGTAGTTGTAATAGCTGGTTTGGCGCTGATGTTATTGGAATAAAATTTAAAAAATAAATGTCATTTGGTTATATGAAATAACAGGAGTGAAGCACCGGATCTGCCCGTTGCAGCAGTGGATCAAGCTGTGGGTAACTTTGGGGATGAAAGATGATCCAGGGGCGCTGGATCCTTGAAAGTCAAGGATCTTATTTGCTGGATCCGCGGGGTCACGGCTGGAGATCCGACGGCTAAAAACGTAGAATAGCCGGTCTTTAGTTAATCAATTGACAGGAGTTTAGAGTGACTGCTTCGCTATGGCAGCAGTGCCTTAACCGGCTGCAAGATGAGTTGCCCTCGGCAGAATTCAGCATGTGGATCCGGCCGCTTCAAGCGGAGTTGAGTGACAATACTCTGACCCTGTATGCACCGAATCGCTTCGTTCTGGACTGGGTACGAGACAAGTACCTCATCCGGGTGAATGGCATCATCAACGAACTGTGCGGGGTCGATGGCCCTGCGCTGCGTTTTGATATTGGCAATCGTCCCCACCCTGTCACCGTCGCCGCAAGCAGAGCGCCGGCGCAGGGTGTTGCGCCTGTGAATAACTTGCAGAAGAGCTGGGAACGCAAGCCCGAAACCAAGCCTGAGCCGAACCACAAGAGCAACACCAACGTGAACTATACCTTCGAGAATTTCGTCGAGGGTAAGTCCAACCAGTTGGCGCGTGCGGCTGCCCGTCAGGTAGCGGACAATCCGGGTGGTGCTTACAACCCGCTGTTCCTCTATGGCGGCACCGGTCTGGGTAAAACCCACCTGCTGCACGCCGTTGGCAATGCCATCAAGGAGAGTAAGAAAGATGCCAAAGTCATCTACATGCACTCCGAGCGGTTCGTGCAAGACATGGTGAAAGCGCTGCAAAATAACGCCATTGAAGAGTTCAAGCGTTATTACCGCAGCGTCGATGCCCTGCTCATCGATGACATCCAGTTCTTCGCCAACAAGGAGCGCTCCCAGGAGGAGTTCTTCCATACCTTCAATGCCTTGCTGGAAGGTAATCAGCAGATCATCCTGACCTCGGATCGCTATCCGAAGGAGATCAACGGTGTCGAGGATCGCCTCAAGTCCCGCTTTGGCTGGGGCCTGACCGTGGCGATCGAACCGCCGGAGCTGGAGACCCGCGTCGCCATCCTGATGCGCAAGGCAGACGAGAACCAGATCCATCTGCCGGACGAAGTGGCCTTTTTCATTGCCAAACGTCTGCGATCCAACGTCCGTGAACTGGAAGGCGCCCTCAACCGGGTGATCGCCAACGCCAACTTCACCGGCCGTGCCATCAATATCGATTTCGTGCGCGAAGCGCTGCGCGATCTGTTGGCACTGCAGGAGAAGCTGGTCACCATCGACAATATCCAGAAAACGGTGGCGGAGTACTACAAGATCAAGCTGGCGGATCTGCTCTCCAAGCGTCGATCCCGCTCCGTGGCCCGCCCGCGTCAGCTGGCGATGGCACTGGCCAAGGAGCTGACCAACCACAGTTTGCCGGAGATAGGTGATGCCTTTGGTGGCCGTGACCACACTACCGTTCTTCATGCCTGCCGCAAGATCGAGCAGCTGAAGGAGGAGAGTCACGACATCAAGGAGGACTATTCCAACCTGATCCGTACCCTTTCTTCCTGATAACGGAATGGAGTGGACAGATGCAGCGCGAATATTCCAACCTGCTCCGAATCTTTTCCTCCTAATCACAACGGAGAGCACAGATGCAGCTCGAAATTAGCCGTGAGGCCCTGTTACGTCCTCTGCAACTGGTGTCTGGCGCCCTCGGCGGCCGACCGACCCTGCCGATCCTCGGCAACGTGCTGCTTGATGTCAGCAACGGTCTGCTGTCACTGACCGGCACCGATCTCGAAGTAGAGATGATCGGTCAGGTCTATCTGAGCGGGGCCAGTGAAGATGGCCGCACTACCGTACCGGCGCGCAAGCTGCTGGATATCTGTCGTGGTCTGCCGGAAGGCGCCGAGATCCGTCTCAATACCGAAGGTGAGCGCCTGATCATCCGATCCGGTCGCTCCCGCTTCAACCTCTCGACCCTGCCAGCGACCGAGTATCCGAACATCGAGGATTGGGAATCCGTGCTCGAGTTCGATATCAGCCAGCTGGAGCTGAAAAAGCTGATCGACGCGACCCAGTTCTCCATGGCCAGCCAGGATGTGCGCTACTACCTGAACGGCATGCTGTTCGAGAGCGAAGGTCACGGCCTGCGTACCGTGGCGACCGACGGCCACCGTCTGGCTACCTGCCGTCGCGAGGTGGTAGGGGAATCGCTACCCGATCATCAGGTCATCCTGCCGCGCAAAGGGGTGCTGGAGCTGGTGCGTCTGCTGGAAGCCGAAGACAAGCCGGTCCGGCTGCAGATCGGTCGCAGCAACCTGCGCGCTGCGCTGGACGGTTTTATCTTTACTTCCAAGCTGGTCGATGGCCGCTTCCCGGACTGGCGCCGTGTCATTCCGCGCAACAGCGACAAGGCCCTGATCGCCGGTCGTGAGGATCTGCGTCAGGCGTTTGCCCGGGCCGCTATCCTCTCCAATGAGAAATTCCGTGGAGTGCGTCTCAATCTGCAGGAAAACCTGCTGCGCATCACCGCCAACAACCCGGAACAGGAAGAAGCGGAAGAGTTGCTTGACGTACAATATGCTGCTGGCGAGATGGAGATCGGATTCAACGTCTCTTATGTGCTGGACGTGCTGAATACGTTAAAATGTGACCAAATCCGGGTTAGCCTGAGCGATTCCGTCAGCAGCGCCATTATTGAGGATTTTGAAAATCAGGATGCTCAGTACGTGGTAATGCCGATGCGGATCTAGTCGTGTCTCTGGTCAAACTCCAGCTCAGCGACTTTCGCAATATCCAGCAAGCCAGTCTCGCGCTGTCACCCGGCCTCAATATCCTGGTCGGGTGCAACGGCAGCGGCAAGACCAGCGTGCTGGAAGCCATTCACTACCTTGGTCTGGGGCGCTCCTTTCGCACTCATCTGACCGGGCGGGTTATCCGCCAGGGAGAGAGGGCCTTTACCCTGTTTGCCCAGTGTGAACTGGAGGGGCGTCAAGTGCCGATCGGTCTTGCCAAAGACAAGAGTGGCGAGACCCAGCTCAAGATTGCCGGAGCGCAAGCGCAGCGGCTGGCCGATCTGGCCGAACTGCTGCCGGTGCAGCTCATCCATCCGGATGGCTTCAATCTGCTGACCGGGGGGCCGCAGGCTCGCCGTGCCTGGCTCGATTGGGGTGTGTTTCATCAAGAAACCACCTTTTTTGCCCTGTGGGGGCGAGTGCGGCGGCTGTTGAAACAGCGTAATGCGCTGTTGCGTCAGAGCACCCAATATCGCCAATTGGCGTTCTGGGATCAGGAGTTGGTGCGGCTGGGTGGTGAACTGGCCGAGTTTCGCGCCAGTTATTGTCAGGCCATTACGCCCCTGATCAAGGAGATGACGGCGGATTTTCTGCCGGAATTCGATATCAGTCTCGGCTTTTACCGGGGCTGGGAGAAAGATACTCCCCTCGGCGATTTGCTGGAGGCGGGGTTTGAGCGGGATCGGGCGCTGGGCTATACCGGTGTCGGTCCACAGAAAGCCGATGTGCGCCTCAAGGCGAACGGGGTACCCGCTCAGGATATTTTGTCCCGGGGTCAGCTGAAGTTGCTGGTCTGCGCCATGCGACTGGCCCAAGGGCTCTATTTGAATCAACATAGCAGCCGTGGCTGTATTTTTTTAATTGACGATTTTGCCTCTGAACTGGATGTCGACAAGCGCCGCTTGCTGGCCGCAAGGCTGAAGCAGTGTGCGTCCCAGGTGTTTATCACCGCCATCGATACCGGTCAGCTCGCAGACATGATGGATGCGAATGACTGCAAGTTGTTCCACGTGGAACAGGGTAAAATCTCCGAAACGTTAGAGAAGGCAGAGAGTAAGCTATGAGTGAAAATACTTACGACTCCTCGAATATCAAGGTGCTGAAGGGCCTGGATGCGGTCCGCAAGCGCCCGGGGATGTATATCGGCGATACGGATGATGGCTCGGGTCTGCACCATATGGTGTTCGAGGTCGTCGATAACTCCATTGACGAGGCGCTCGCTGGCTACTGCTCCGATATTCAGGTCAAGATCCATTCCGACGGCTCTGTCTCTGTGCGTGACAATGGCCGGGGTATCCCGGTAGACATGCACGAGGAGGAGGGCCGCTCCGCCGCAGAGGTCATCATGACCGTGCTGCACGCTGGCGGTAAGTTTGATGACAACTCCTACAAGGTATCCGGCGGCCTGCACGGCGTGGGTGTCTCGGTAGTTAACGCCCTCTCTGACAAGCTGTTGCTGACCATTCGTCGCAACGGCCACGTCTACGAGCAGACCTATCATCTGGGTGAGCCGCAAGCGCCGCTCAAGCAGATTGGTGACAGCACTGGCACCGGTACCGAAGTTCGCTTCTGGCCGAGCCCGACCATCTTTACCGATACCCTGTATCACTACGAGATCCTGGCCAAGCGCCTGCGTGAGCTCTCCTTCCTCAACTCCGGTGTTTCCATTCGTCTGCTGGACGAGCGTGATGGCCGCGAGGCGCATTTCTGCTATGAGGGTGGTATCAAGGCATTCGTTGAATACCTGAACCAGAACAAGACCCCGATCCACCCGAAGGTGTTCCATTTCACCACCGAGCAGGATGGCATCGGTGTTGAAGTGGCGATGCAGTGGAACGATGCCTATCAGGAAGGGGTTTACTGCTTCACCAACAACATCCCGCAGCGGGATGGTGGTACTCACCTGGTTGGCTTCCGTACCGCGCTGACCCGTACTCTGAACTCCTACATGGACAAAGAGGACTACAGCAAGAAGGCCAAGTCTGCCGCCAGTGGCGACGACGTCCGTGAAGGTTTGATTGCCGTTATCTCCGTCAAGGTGCCGGATCCCAAGTTCTCCTCCCAGACCAAAGACAAGCTGGTCTCTTCCGAAGTGAAGACCGCCGTTGAACAGGCGATGGGTGAGAAGCTGGCCGACTTCCTGCTGGAAAACCCGGGCGATGCCAAGATCGTGGTCAACAAGATCATCGATGCAGCCCGGGCCCGTGAAGCAGCTCGCAAGGCTCGCGAACTGACTCGCCGCAAAGGCGCGCTGGATATTGCCGGTCTGCCCGGCAAGCTGGCTGACTGTCAGGAAAAAGACCCGGCTCTCTCCGAACTCTACATAGTGGAAGGGGACTCTGCTGGCGGTTCCGCCAAGCAGGGTCGCAACCGTAAAAACCAGGCCATTCTGCCGCTCAAGGGCAAGATCCTGAACGTAGAGAAGGCCCGTTTCGACAAGATGATCTCCTCGCAAGAGGTGGGCACTCTGATCACCGCGCTGGGCTGCGGTATCGGTCGTGACGAGTACAACCCGGACAAGCTGCGTTACCACAACATCATCATCATGACCGATGCGGACGTCGATGGTGCCCACATTCGTACCCTGCTGCTGACCTTCTTCTATCGTCAGATGCCTGAAATCATCGAACGTGGCTACGTCTACATTGCCCAGCCGCCGCTCTACAAAGTGAAGAAGGGCAAGCAGGAGCAGTATCTGAAAGACGAAGATGCGCTGCTGCAGTACCAGACCGCCATGGCGCTGGATGGTGCAACCCTGCACGTCAACGAATCTGCCCCGGCCATCGGTGGCGAGGCGCTGGAGCGTCTGGTCAACCAGCATCGCTCGGTGACTCACCTGATCACCCGCATGTCTCGCCGCGCGCCGGAAGCCGTGCTGACCCAGCTGATCTATCAGCCTGAGCTGAACGAAGCTCTGCTGACTAGCGAGAGCGATCTGCTGGCCTGGTGTCAGGGTATGGAAGCCGTGCTCAACGAGAGCAACCACGGTATCCAGTACCAGATCCAGGTTCGCCGTGACGAAGAGCGCAGCCTGTACGTGCCGCACGCCGTGGTACGTCAGCACGGTGTCGACCGCGAATATCCGCTCAGCTACGACTTCCTGCAATCCGGTGAATACCGTCAGCTGGTTTCGCTGGGCAAGGAGATCGCCAACCTGATCGAAGAGGGTGGTTTCATCAAGCGTGGCGAGAAGGTCAAACCGGTTGCCAACTTCGTGGAAGCCGTCGAGTGGCTGATGGGCGAAGGCAAGCGCGGTATCTACATCCAGCGCTATAAAGGACTGGGTGAGATGAACCCGGACCAGCTGTGGGAAACCACCATGGATCCGGAAGCCCGTCGCATGCTGCGCGTCACCATCGACGACGCCGTCGGTGCCGACCAGCTCTTCTCCACCCTGATGGGTGATGCCGTTGAGCCGCGTCGTGACTTTATCGAGACCAACGCCCTGCGCGTAGCCAACCTCGACGTCTAATCGACGTAGTCAGACAGCAAAAAGCCGCTCCTTGTGAGCGGCTTTTTTCGTTTTCAGGGGGGCACGTTCCACGTGAAACATCGAATCAGGGTATCAGACATTATGGCCACGAAAAGAGCGTCGCCACTCGCTGGGGGAGATGGCAAAGCGGGCACGAAAGTGATTGCGCAGGGAGGTGGCACTCTTGAAGCCGACCAGCTCGGCAATGCGATCGATGGAGTGGCCGCTTTCCTCCAGCAGTTCCTGACTATGCCTGAGCCGTTCCGCCAGCAGCCATTCACCCACCGAGAGACCGGTAGCCTGATGAAAACGGCGGGTAAAGGTGCGTCGGCTCATCAGGGTGTGGGCCGCCAGAGAATCCAGGGTATGGGGCTCTGCCAGATGAGCGCGCAGGTGATCGAGCAACTGGTTCATCCGAACATCGCGGGTGGAGGTGGGCACCGGCTGCTCGATAAACTGGGCCTGACCCCCTTCCCGGTGAGGCGGGATCACCAGCCGCCGTGCCACCTTGTTGGCGATGGCCGAGCCGTGGTACTGGCGCACCAGATAGAGGCAGCAGTCCAGTCCGGCGGCGGTGCCTGCCGAGGTGACCAACCCATCGTCATCGACATAGAGGGCGTTGGTATCGAGCTGTACGCAGGGAAAGCGGCGGCAGAAATCCTGTTCGTACTCCCAGTGGGTCGATGCCTTGCGACCATTGAGCAGTCCGGCATAGGCGAGCACATAGGTGCCGAGACAGAGCCCGACCAGCCGTGCACCTCTGGCTCTGGCGGCAATCAGGGCATCGAGCAGCGCCGTCGGTGGCCGTGCTGCCGGGTCGTGCCAGAAGGGGATGACGATGATCTCCGCCTCGGTCAGTACCTCCAGCCCATGGGGAGCCTGAATGGTGAAGCCTTGCGCCGAGTGTGAGTGGCGGTTGCCATCGCCGCAGCAGATCTTGAGCTCGAAAAGCGGCTGGCCCGGCAGAATATCGCCGAAGATGAGGCAGGGGACGGCGCAGTGAAAAGGGCTGAAGTGATCGAAGGTCACCACGGCAACGATCGGGGTGGGCATGGTGTTGACTCCTCTCTGCGCGCAGGACTCTCATCATAAGCGTTCGGCAGTGAAAGCCGAAGGGCCATGCGATATGTGCGGCATGGCCCAGTCAGTTACAGTGAGAGAACCTCGCCATCCGCCGGTATCCGCACCCGATCCATCATGCCTCGCTCGGTCAGATAGGTATGAAGTTCCTGACGTGACAGCACTGCGTGGTTGACCGCCTCCATATGGCTGGCGATCAGCGTGGCCTGCGGTGCGGCCTGATATACGGCTGCGACATCCACCTTGCCCATGATGATGGAACCGAGCCCGGGCACCTGTGCATCGCCACAGTTGAGGATGATGACCTCGGGCTGATGCTGTTGCAGGGCTTGCTCGACCGAGGGATGCCAGATGGTATCACCGGCCAGATAGAGACGCTGTTCATCGGGGTGGTAGAAGACCACGCCGCACACCTCTCCCATACGCTCGCCCAGTACCGCCATCAGTTGATCGCTGCCGTGCTGGCCACCGGTCTGCTGCAGGCGAATACCGGCAAACTCCGGCTGGTCGCTCAGCAGGCACACATCCTCAAAGCCACTGGCACGAATGGCATCGGCATCCTTCTGATGTTGTACCAAGATCGGCAGATGTTTGGGGATCAGGGCTCTGGCGGCGTCATCCCAGTGGTCGGGATGATTGTGGGTGACGATCACGGCGTCCACATCGACCAGCTCATCGATCGGCAGCGGCAGCTCGACCAGAGGATTGCGCAGCTGGCTGTTGGCGGTGCCCGCAAAGCCGGGGAAGGCACCCTTGGCCGAGAGCATGGGGTCGATCAGAAAGCGGGTGCCGGCATAGTCGAGCAGCAGGGTGGCGTTGCGAACCAGGGTAATCTTCATGGGAGACTCCATATTGGCAGGTGGATATGCAACCAATTATGGGGTGCGGAGCGAGTTGCCATCAGTGGCCCACGGGTCGATTATCATCACTATCGGGCCAACAGGGTGATAAGTGTGGCCATTTAAAAAATTTGAAAAAATCCCCTTGAAAGGAAAAAGTGAGCCCCTATATAGGTAACAAGGCCGGAACGCTCGACAGAGGTTTCGACCAGGCGCCCGTCCATAAGGAGGGTAAACAATCCGTTATCGCTCACAAGAGGGTAATACTATGCGTTCTATCGACTTTTCTCCGCTCTATCGTTCTGCCATCGGTTTCGATCGTCTGGCCAATCTCATCGAATCTGCGGCCAGCAATGGCAATGCCGGTTATCCCCCCTACAACATCGAGCAGCTGGGTGACAACGACTACCGCATCAGCATGGCGGTGGCGGGCTTTACCCAGGAAGAGCTGGAGCTGAGCTTCCAGGAAAATCTGCTGACGGTGAAGGGCAACAAGCAGGCCGACACCGGACGCAACTATCTCTATCAGGGGATCGCCGAACGTGGTTTCGAGCGCCGCTTCCAGCTGGCCGACTATGTGCGGGTAAAAGGGGCCGACCTGAAAAACGGCTTGCTGCACATTGAGCTGGTGCGTGAAGTGCCCGAGGCGATGAAGCCGCGCAAGATCGAGATCAACGGCTGATAGCCTGAATTCACTGCGATTTTAAAATTTCCCGGGTGCCGATAACGGGCCTGTGGAGAGTTGAACCTGTTGCTTATTAGAAGGATAGGATTATGCGTAACCTCGATTTTTCTCATCTCTATTCCAACGCCGTCGGCTTCGAGCGGATGGCCCGTGAGCTGGAAGGTTTGTTCGAGCAGAAGACCGCCGCTTACCCCCCGTACAACATTGAAAAGCGCGATCAGGATGGCTATCGCATCACGGTCGCCGTGGCTGGCTTCGAGCGCGAAGAGCTGGAGCTGGAGACCGAAAACGGCACCCTCAAGGTGAAGGGGCGCAAAAGGGCTGCGGCCGGTGAGCGTCAGTTCCTCCACCAGGGGATTGCCGAGCGTGACTTCGAGCTCGACTTCAAGCTGAGCCAGCACGTGGAAGTGCAGGGTGCCAAGCTGGAGCATGGTCTGCTGACCATCGATCTGGCCCGCGAATTGCCAGAGGCGCTCAAGCCCCGCGCTATCCCCATCGGTAAACCCGACCAGCTGGCGCTGCCCGGTTAAGCAAACCGGACCGCGATAAACGACAAAGGCCTGCATCTGCAGGCCTTTCTGTTTTTACATCGCCGAACTGGATTAGCTGGCGTAGAGGCGGTTGATTTCGTCCGCCAGAATGGCGATACCGCGGCGCACCAGCTCCTCGCTCTGGGAGTAGTTGAGGCGGATGCACTCCTGACTGTGACGCCATTCCGGGTCATCGATGCCGGGGAAGAAGTAGTGACCCGGCACGATCAGCAGGTTCTTCGCCTTCAGTCGCTCATAAAGTTCCTGACAGTGGATCGGCAAGTCTTCGAACCAGAGCCAGAGGAAGAGGGCCCCTTCCGGCTTGTGAATATGGAAGCGCGGGTCGGGGATAGCTTCGCGCAGCAGCTGTACCGCCAGCTCTGCCTTCTGCTGATAGAAGGGTTTCACCACCTGTTCGCTGAGGGCGATGATCTCGCCGCTCTCGATCATCGGGATGGTGATGGCGGGGCCCAGACTGCCTGGTGCCAGATTGATGATGCCGCTCAGGTTGGTGATGGCCTGAATGATCTTCTCGTCGGCGATGACGATACCGCAGCGAGTGCCCGGCAATCCCAGCTTGGAGAGGCTCATGCAGAGGATGGTGTTGGCGTTCCAGAACGGCTTGGCTTCGCTGAAAATGATGCCCGGGAAGGGGACGCCGTAGGCGTTGTCGATCAGCAGCGGAATACCCTTGTCGCGGGCGATCTGATCGAGGTGTTCGATCTCTTCGTCGGTCAGCACGTTGCCGGTGGGATTGGTCGGGCGGGAGACGCAGATCACCCCGATATCATCACCCACCTGCAGGCTCTCGAAATCCACGTGGTATTTGAACTGGCCATCGGGCAGCTTCTCGATGGTGGGCTTGTAGGCCACGAAGTAGTCGTCGGCCAGCGCCGAGTCGGCATAGCCGATGTATTCGGGGGCGAGCGGGAACAGCACCTTCTTCTTGCGGCCATCGGCAAATTCGCCGGCCAGCAGGTTGAACAGATAGAAGAAGGCATTCTGGCTGCCGTTGGTCAGGGCGATATTGCGGGCCGAGATATGCCAGCCGAGCTCCTTGCTGAGCAGGGCTGCCAGCGCCTTGGTGAACCTGTCTTTGCCTTGCGGGCCATCGTAGTTGGCCATCGCCTTCACCAGTTCGCCGTTGTCGAGCAGGGTTTTGGCCTCGGCCTGAAAGCGCTCCAGCATGGCGGGAATGGGAGCCGGATTGCCGCCACCCAGCATGATGGCGTCCGGATTGGTCAGCCCCTGATTGAGGTCATCCATGAGTTGAGTAATGCCGGCGTGGCGAGTGAACTTCTCGCCGAACAAGGAAAATTCCATTCAGTGACAGATCCAGATTTGAGTTACGGGGATGTAGCACCATAGCTCAGTTTAAAAGCGGGTGTCGATCAAAAAGATGGGACGTTCCACGTGGAACGCGGCGTAAAAATTAAGCGCAGAAGCACAGCGGTTTCGAAAGAAACATTAACCGGACAAGCGCACAGGGGAAATTGATTTATTTGAACCAAATCAGCTGGTTGTAGCGTCTATTCAGCTACTCCCTGGTGGGGAGTGATATAGCGTGCAGGAGTCTGCCCAGTGTGTTGCTTGAAAAAACTGATAAAGGCGCTGTCGCTGGAGAACTCCAATGCCGAGGATATTCGACTGATGGATTGCCCCTCGGCCAACAACTCCATCCCCCGCAGCAGTCGCCACTGCTGGCGCCACGCCTGATAGCTCATACCGGTCTCCCGCATAAAGATGCGGCCAATGGTCTTGTCACTGGCACCCACCCGTTCAGCCAGCAGGTTGAGCCGATCGGGCAGGGCATCCCCCTGTTTCAACTGCTGTAGCCAGCCGCCCAGTCTGGGATCGGTTGGCAGCGGCAACTGCCACGACTCCCGCGGCGCCAGCCCCAACTCCTCCATAAACAGTGCCACCGTTCGCTGCTGCTCCGGTTGTGGTTTGTCCCACGGCCAGAGCGCCATCCGTTCGATCAGTTCGTGCAGCAGAGGATTGACCGCCAGCACTTCCAGCGTGGCGGGCAACTCGGGGTGCGGCTGGAAGTATAGAGAGCGGTAGGCAACGACGCCGCGCATCAATACCCGGTGAGAGGTGCCCGCAGGCAGCCAGGCGGCGCGGGTGGGTGGCAGCAGGCAGACCCGACCTTCCAGCTCCATGGTCATGCAGCCGGATTGGGCGAACAGCAGCTGATGGCGTTGGTGCTGATGCAGGCCAGAGTCGTGCCAGCCGAGCGCGGAGGCGATGCCGATCACGCTGCCCGTCAGCTGGTCGGGAAGAATAAAGGCCATATGTCCGATTTTTGATGTTTATAGTCCTGCTTATTGTAATAGGACAATCGGCATCTATCTAGAATAGTAACCTGTTATGAAGGAGGTTTGTCATGAACAACAAGTTGCCACCGCTCTGGCTGGTGGTGGGATTGATGATGTTTCCCCAGATTGTGGAAACTATCTACAGCCCGGTACTGACCCACATCGCCACCCAGTTTCAGGTGAGCGAGGGGCAGGCATCCCAGACCCTGTCGGTCTATTTTCTGGCGTTTGCGGTAGGCGTGGTCTGCTGGGGACGGCTTTGCGATCTGATCGGACGGCGTCCCGCGATGCTGGCCGGTCTGCTAACTTACGGTGCGGGCAGTCTGCTGGCATTGATGGCACATCAGTTTGAAACCCTGCTGGTAGCACGGATTATTTCTGCCTTCGGTGCTGCAGTCGGATCGGTGGTGACCCAGACCATGCTGCGCGACAGCTATCAGGGTAGCGATCTGGCGCGGGTCTTCTCGGTGATGGGGGTGGCTCTATCCATCAGCCCTGTACTGGGACTGATCAGCGGCGGCCAGTTGGCAGATGGTTTTGGCTATATTGGCGTATTCAGCGGTTTGTTGGTGCTGGCGGTAGGTTTGCTGCTGGTGGCTTGCTGGCATCTGCCGGAAACCCGTCCTGTCAGCACCCAGCGGGTAGCGCTCTGGCCGCTGGCGTGCCGGATGATAAAAGATGGCGGGCTCTGGCGCAGCGCTGTGCTGGTCGCCCTGTTCAACACCATGCTGTTTGGCTACTACAGTCTGGCACCGTTTCTGTTTGCCGGACTGGGGTTGAGCACCGCCGAGTTTGGTTACTCGGGGATCTTGCTGGCACTGGCGACTCTGTGTGGCAGCCTGCTTAACAAGCATCTGCTGGGGAGAGGATGGCTGCCGTCATCTCTGGTCAGACTGGCTTGCGTGCTGGCGCTGGTCGCCGGGCTGCTGGTCTGGACGTGTCAGGCTAGCCTCTGGTTCCTGTTGCCCATGATGGGCATTGTGGTGGCCTATGGTGTGGCGATCCCTAACGTGCTGAGTCAGGCGTTGCTGGCTTATCGCGAAGTGGCAGGCAGTGCTGGTGCCCTGTTCGGACTTGGCTACTACCTGTTGCTCAGTCTGGGATTGGCGGTGGCGGCCGGATTGCAGGATCTCGGCCTGTTGCTGAGTGGCTGTGGCTTGCTGGCGCTGCTTTGCAGCTGGCGTCGTTCCACGTGAAACGTCAGTTGCCGATAAAGCGGTAGCCGATACCGGATTCGGTCTCGATAAGCGTTGGTTGCTGGGGGTTATCCCCCAGCTTTTTGCGCAAGCTGGCGATGACGATGCGCAGGTAGTGGGTGTCCTCCTTGTGGCTCGGCCCCCAGATGTCGTTGAGCAACTGGGTCTGCATCACCAGCTTGCCGGGGTGGCACACCAGCGCCTGCAGCAGGGCGAACTCCTTGCGGGAGAGGGGGATCTCCTCCTCTTTCATGGTCACCTTGTGGCTGCTGATATCGAGCGTCAGGCCGCATTGAGGGAAGTGGCGCCGCTCGCCGCTGCTGACGCCAGCCCGCTGGCGCAAGAGCACGCGAATGCGGGCCATCATCTCGCCAATGCCAAATGGTTTGCTCATATAGTCGTTGGCTCCGGCATCCAGTAGCCGCACCTTCTCTTGCTCCGAATCGCGGGCCGACAGCACCAGTACCGGATTGGGGTGGTGCTCGCGGATGGCCTGCAATACCTGAATGCCATCACCATCCGGCAGACCGAGATCGAGAATTACCAGATCGGGGTTGAGGTGGCGATACTGCTCCAACCCTTCATTAACCCCCACCGCCTCACTCACCTGATGCCCCTCGGCAATCAGGCTGATCCGCAGAAAGCGACGGATAGCCGCTTCATCATCTATGACCAGAATGTGCGCCATCAAACCTCCGGTGAATTGAGGGCAAGCGGCAGGGAGATGCGCATGCAGGTTCCGTTGCCATTGGGGCCGGAGAAGGCCCAAATCTTGCCGCCGTGGGCCTCTATCATAGCGCGGGAAATGGCGAGGCCAAGCCCGGTGCCACGGCTGCCGCAATCGCCTACCGGCTGGGTATAGAAGAGGTTGAATATCTTCTCCCGATCCGACTCGGCAATACCGACCCCGATATCGATGATATCGATGATGAGGTCTGGTTCGGCCATCATCACCTTGAACTCGATGGGGGTGCCTGCCGGTGAGTAGCGGGAGGCGTTGTCGAGAATATTGACCAGCACCTGCTCGATGAGGGCGCCATGGACATAGAGCTGGGGCACATGCTGGTCGATGTGTACCAGCAGCTTGTGCTGGCGCCAGGAGGAGTCGAGCCGCTTGCGGGCGCTCTCCACCAGATCGGTCAGGTCGACCCAGTCCCGCTTCAACTGGAAGTCGGGAGAGCCGATGCGAGTCATATCCAGCAGATTCTGCACATAGCTGTGCAGACGGCGCGCCTCGTCCTGTACCGAGTGGAGCAGTTCGTTGCGATCATCTGGCGGGATCCGGTCACCATATTCCAGCAGGGTGCTGCCAGCCCCCATGATGGTGGCCAGTGGCGTTTTCAAATCGTGGGAGACCGAGGAGAGCAGGGCCGCCCGCATTCGGTCGGTCTCCGCCTGCAACTGGCTGTCGGCCAGCCGCTCGTTGAGATCGATCCGCGCCAGCGCGGCGCGAATGTCGGTGAGCAGCGCCTGCAACTGATGCTCGGCGGAGGAGGAGAGCGGATTGGCCAGCGTTATGCCGATCACCAGATCATCGCTGAGGTGGTGATACTGCGCCTCGGCGGCATTGAGGGTCGCGGTGTGGGCTCCGGCGCTCTGCTTCTGGGCCAGACACCAGTCGATGGCCGCCTTGTCGGTCTGTCCGGGTCTGTGTTTCTCGTTGCCGAGGCGGTCGTGAAAATCCTTATCGATCACCACGGTCGGCTGGCCCAGCGCCAGCGAGATCGCTTGCGCCCCTTGTCTCAGCACCTCCTCCGGACTGCTGGCGGTCGCCAGCCCCTGACTGAGGGAGAGCAGGGCATTGCCCAGCTGTTGGGTCTCGCGCAGACCGATCAGCTGCTGGCGCTGGCGGGAGGCGAGTCGTCCTGCGGTCATGCCGACAATAAGCAGCACGAACAGGGTGAGCAGGTCGCTGTGGTTGGCGACGCTCAGGGAGAAGTAGGGGGCGGTGAACAGCAGATTGTGGGCGATAAAGCCCATCACTGCCGCCAGCGTGGCGGGCACCAGACTGGTGGTAAGGGCGGTCGCCAGTACCCCCAGCACGAAGATGAGCGGCAAAGCTGCAGGGGGCAGCCAGTAGGATAGCCCCCATGCGATGGCCGAGGTGATCCCCATGATGGCCACCGCCAGCAGGCTGTGGTGGATATCCTTCTGCGTCGGGGCGCGCATCACCACCTCGGGCTTGTGTTTCCCGGTATCGACCAGGGTTATTTCGAGCCCCTGTGCCTGCTTGAGCAGGTGCTGCACCAGCGAGCGACGCCACGGTGCCTTGTGGGGTTTGCCGAGCAGCAGCTGGGAGACCTGCTGCTGCTCGGCGGTCTCCAGCAGGGTATTGGCGACCGCCGGACTGGAGAGAGTCAACACCTTGGCTCCCAGTTGGGAAGCGAGCGCCAGCGCCTGCTCCACGTCGGCTGAGCGGCGGCCATTGCTGTCAATATGCACCACCAGCCAGGGCAGCTGGCGACGCTGGGCAAAGCGGTGGCCATAGCGCACCAGCGCAGCCCCGTGCAGGTCGCCGAGGCAGACCATCAGCTTGCCCCGCAGCGGCAGGGTGGTTTTGCCTGCCGCCTGCCACTGTAGTTGCAGATCGCCCTCCACATGGCTGGCGGCGGTTTGCATCGCCAGCTCCCGCAATGCGGTGAGGTTGTTGAGAGAGAAGAAGGATTGCAGGGCGGCCTTGGCCTGATGGGGGACATAGACCTTCCCCTCGCGCAGGCGGCCGAGCAGCTCTTTGGGGGGGAGGTCGATAAGGATAATGCTGTCTGCATCGAGCAGCACCTGATCGGGTAGGGTCTCTTTGACCCTGACCCCGGTCAGCTGCCACACCAGATCGTTGAGGCTCTCCAGATGCTGGACGTTGAGGGTGCTGTAGACGTCGATCCCGGCGTTGAGCAGCTCCTCCACATCCTGCCAGCGCTTCTCGTGACGGCTGCCGGGGGCGTTGCTGTGGGCCAGCTCGTCCACGACCGCGATGGCCGGCTTGCGCGCCAGCAGGCCGTCGAGGTCCATCTCCTCCAGCCGCTGCTGACGATGCATGTGGATCTTGCGCGGCTGGATGGCGAGTTTGTCGAGCAGGGCCAGGGTCTCTTGTCGGCCGTGGGTCTCCACCACGCCGATCAGGATATCGACCCCCTCTTTGGCCTGTTCCCGTACCGCCTGTAACATGGCGTAGGTCTTGCCCACACCGGGGGCGGCCCCGAGAAAGACCTTCAGCTTGCCCTTGTGTTCCTGTTCCAGGCTCGCCAGCAGGGCGTCAGCCCTTACCTCATCACGCATGCTTATCCCTATCGAGCCAACTGCCCGCGTCGAAAATGGAGGTCAACGCCAGATCGGCAAGGAGCGCCCTCAGGCGCCCTTTTGATGATCCAGTTGCAGGTTCAGCTGGAGAATGTTGACCACCTGCGGGCCAAGGATACCAGCTTGTGTGGCCGACTTGACCTGCTCCGTCAGTTGGGCGGGATCCAGTCCACGCTCTCTGGCGACGCGATCCACCTGCGCCAGCACCGCATCGAGTGGCAGATGGGGATCTAGGCCAGAGGCGGAACGGGTCAGCATGGCGGGAGATCTGGTTTCAGGCTGTGCCTTGGCGGCCTGTTCGGCGAACTCCGCCCGCAGTGGTGAACTCATGCCCAGATTGCTGGCGCTGCCGCCAATGGTGTTGAAATCGCTGGCGGAGGGGCGGGGATGGAAGTAGTCCGCCCGCTCGAATTTCTGCCCCAACAGGGCGCTGCCGATCAGTTGCTGCTTGCTGTCGGTCAGCTGGCTGCCGTTGGCCTGCCAGGGGAACAGCAGTTGGGCCAGCCCGGTGACCGCCAGCGGATAACCCACTCCCAGCAGTAGGGTCAGGGTCAACAGGGTTCTGATTGCTATCATGATTCTCTTGCTCCAAAAGGATGGCTGGGAATGCGGAGCTGCCCCGCATCCCGGTTATGTCGTTACACCAGACCCAGGCCGGTAATGACCAGATCGATCAGCTTGATACCGATAAACGGCACCAGCAGGCCGCCGACACCGTAGATCAGCAGGTTGCGGCGCAGCAGGCTGGCGGCCGAGCCTTTCAGGTCGACTCCGCGCAGGGCCAGCGGCACCAGCGCTACGATGATCAGGGCGTTGAAGATGATGGCCGACAGGATGGCGCTCTGCGGGCTGCCCAGCTGCATCAGGTTCAGTACCCCCAGTTGCGGGTAGGCAGCGATGAACAGGGCTGGCAGGATGGCGAAGTACTTGGCCACGTCGTTGGCGATGGAGAAGGTGGTCAGGGCGCCACGGGTCACCAGCAGCTGTTTGCCGACCAGCACCACATCCAGCAGCTTGGTGGGATTGGAGTCGAGATCCACCAGATTGCCCGCCTCCTTGGCGGCCTGGGTACCCTCGTTCATGGCCAGACCCACGTCAGCCTGTGCCAGTGCGGGCGCATCGTTGGCGCCGTCACCGCACATGGCGACCAGACGGCCATCGGCCTGCTCCTGCCGGATATAGGCCAGCTTCTTCTCCGGCGTTGCTTCGGCGATGAAGTCATCCACCCCGGCTTCGGCAGCGATGGCGGCGGCTGTTTTCGGGTTGTCACCGGTGATCATCACGGTACGGATCCCCATGTGGCGCAGGATCTGGAAGCGGGCCTTGATGCCGGGCTTGATGATGTCCTTGAGGTAGACCACCCCCAGCAGCTGCTCATGGGTACAGACCAGCAGCGGAGTACCACCCTGGCGGGCGATGTTGTCGACTGACTTGAGCACCAGCTCCGGTACCGCTTTGCGGTCGAGGGAGAGGTAGTTCAGTACCGCATCGACTGCCCCCTTGCGATATTGGTGACCGTTGCGATCCAGCCCGCTCAGACGGGTCTCGGCGCTGAAGGGGATCACCTTGTCATCATCCAGCTGGCTCGGTTTGGTGTGGCTCTTGCCCGCCAGAGTCAGGATAGATTTACCCTCGGGAGTGTTGTCACCCAGCGAGGCCAGCATGGCCGCTTGTGCCAGCAGGGCAGGATCAATGCCGGGGGCCGGGATCAGCTCATCTGCCATTCGGTTACCGAAGGTGATTGTGCCGGTCTTGTCCAGCAGCAGAGTACGCACGTCACCGGCCGCCTCGACGGCCCGGCCCGATTTGGCAATCACGTTCAGTTTCACCAGTCGATCCATACCGGCAATGCCGATGGCGGAGAGCAGGCCGCCGATGGTGGTCGGGATCAGGGTGATAAAGAGAGCGATCAGGTAGAGGCGCGGGACCTGGGTGCCGTTGTAGTCGAGGAACCAGGGCAGGGTGGCGACCACCAGCAGGAAGATGAGGGTCAGCCCGACCAGCAGGGCATCCAGCGCCATCTCGTTGGGCGTTTTCTGGCGCTTGGCCCCTTCCACCAGTGCAATCATGCGATCCAGTGTGCTTTCGCCCGGATTGTTGCTGACGCGTATCCAGATCTCGTCTGAAACGACGGTGGTATTGCCGGTTACACCGCTGCGATCGGTACCCGATTCGCGGATGACGGGGGCGGATTCGCCGGTGATGGCGGCCTCGTTGACCGAGGCGATACCGGCGATCACCTCGCCGTCGGCCGGGATCATCTCGCCGCTGCGTACCAGCACCAGATCACCCTTCATCAGGCTGGTGGCAGGAACCCACTCACCCTGACCATCTTTTGCATTAGCCACCCGACGGGCCTTGAGTTGGCTCATGCCCGCCTTGAGGCTGTCGGCTCGCGCCTTGCCGCGACCTTCGGCCAGCGTCTCGGCGAAGTTGGCAAACCAGAGGGTGAGCCAGAGCCAGGCTGTCAGCTGCCAGGCCAGCGAGGGGGCGACGCCGGAGAACGGCTGCCCCAGCAGTGACTCCACCGTCGCCATGACTGCTGCCAGCCAGAGGGTGAACAGGATGGGGCTGCCAAACAGTGCCTTGGGATTGAAGCGGTAGATGGCTTCAACCATGGCCTGCAGGATCTGCGATTGCTGTTTTTTGCCCTTCGCCAGCATGGTGTCGGGACTCATTGAAGTGGACTTGCTCATTTAGAAAGCTCCCAGCATCAGATAGTTGGCCATTGGCATCCGGATAGTGATCGACAGGGGTTGATTCATCAGAACGCTCCTCCAATCAGGCTCAGATGCTCTGCCACCGGGCCCAGTGCCAGCACCGGCAGGAAGGAGAGGCCGCCAATCAGCAATACGGTGATGATCAGCAGGGTAATGAAGAGTGGGCCGCGGATCGGGAAATCCCCCTCGCTTATCTCCTGGCGCGGAGCGCGGGCGAGCTGGCCGGCAATGGCCATGATGGGGATGATGTAGCCGAAGCGACCGAGCAGCATGGCCAGACCGATGGCAACGCACTGCCAGTTGTCACCGGCGGCAAAACCAGCGAAAGCGGAGCCGTTGTTACCGGCAGCCGAGGCGTAGGCATAGATGAGGCGTGACAGGCCGTGCGGGCCATCATGGCCGATGATTGTGCTGGCATCCGGCATCAGCAGAGTGATACCGCCGATCACCAAAACCCCCACCGGCATCACCAGCATGCTGGCGACGACCCACTTCATCTCGGTGATACCGAGGCGCTTGCCCAGATAGGTGGGGGTACGACCCACCATCAGACCGCACAGGAAGACGGTGAGCAGCACGAACAGCATCATGCCGTAGATGCCGGCACCCACACCGCCGAACACCACCTCACCCAGCAGCATGTTGATCATCGCGACCATGCCGGAGAGAGGAGCGAAGCTGTCGTGCATTGAGTTAACCGAGCCGTTGGAGGCGGCGGTAGTTGCCACTTCCCAGATACTGGAGAGCACAGGGCCGAAGCGGCTCTCTTTGCCCTCCCAGTTGCCCGCTTCGCTGGCAAGATGAGTCAGGGCCGGATCCAGTTTCATCTCCTGAGTGATGGAAACGAAGAGTCCCAATGCCAGCATTATGGTCATGGCAATGACGATAGCGCGGCTGTGGGCCATGTCCTTCACATAACGGCCCAGGGTAAAGACCATGGCGGCGGCCAGGGTCAGCAGGGCGACCATCTCCAGCCAGTTGGAGAGGGCGGTCGGGTTCTCGAACGGGTGGGCGGAGTTGATGCCGAAGAAGCCACCGCCGTTGGAACCGAGCTGTTTGATGGCAATTTGCGAAGCAGCCGGGCCGAGCGGCAGCAGCTGTTCCTGACCTTCCAGAGTGTGGAACGGCGGATAGGCTGACAGGCTCTGCGGAACCCCTTGCCATACCAGCAGCAGCGCCAGGATCAGCGACATCGGCAGCAGCACGTAGAGGCAGAAACGCACCAGATCCAGCCAGAAGTTGCCAAGGTGGGTTGTCTGCTGGCGGGCGATACCGCGGAACATCGCCACCGCTACGGCAGCACCTGTGGCGGCAGAGACGAAGTTCTGGGTGGTCAGGCCCACCATCTGGCTGAAGTAGGAGAGGCTGGCCTCACCGGAATAGGCTTGCCAGTTGGTGTTGGTCATAAAGCTGACCGCAGTGTTGAAGGCGAGCTGCCAGTTCAGGCCCGGCAGTTGCTGCGGGTTGAGGGGCAGCAGACCCTGCGCCATCAGGATCAGGAACAGCAGGCCGAAACCGGTGCCGTTGAAGGCCAGCAGGCTGAGGGTATAGGACTTCCAGTCCTGTTCCCGTCCGTCCGTGCCGCAACAGAACAGGGTGGCACGCTCCACAGGAGCCAGCCAGCGGCACTGGCCTTCAAATACCCGGTAGAGATAACTGCCAAGCAGAGGTGCTGGCAGCAGTACCAGCAGCACAAATGCGACGGGATAGATCATTTCTTGCCACATAGCGGATTCCTCACTCGTGACTGCGCGTGAGTGCGCGCAGCAGATAGACCATCAAAGCGAGGACCAGCAGCAGATATAGCCAATTCATATCGACTCCATTGAGATAATTAGCTGCGAGAGCCGATGTAAAACCATATCGACTCTGTTGGTGTAATTGACGCTTAAATGGTAAGAAGAACCGGCGTAAAGGCGCCATAAAGCGCCATGTGGCAGGCGTAAAATCGGCGTAAAGAACGATGCTTTTGCGAGGGTTCTGGTGGCGAGGCGGGATCAAAAAACCCGGCCTGAGCCGGGTTTGAACGCTGGTGGATGAAGATGACCTGATAGTGACAGGCCAGCCTGCAACGTGCTTATCGCATTGTTACAAACTCTTCCGCACTGGTGGGATGAATGGCGACGCAGTTGTCGAAGTCTGCCTTGGTGGCGCCCATCTTCATGGCGACGCCAAAACCTTGCAGGATCTCGTCCATCGCAAAGCCGATACCGTGCAGACCGACAACTTTCTCTTCGGGGCCGACGCAGACCAGTTTCATCCGGGTAGGTTGGCGATGCTGGGTCAGCGCCGAGTACATGGCGGTGAACTGGCTGCGGTAGACTTTCACCTGATCCTCGCCATATTCGGCGATGGCTTCCGGCTCGGTCAGGCCAATGGTGCCGATGGGCGGGTGGCTGAACACCACGGTCGGCACCAGATCGTAGTTGAGGTGCTCGTTCGGCTTGTTGTTGAACAGCCGCTCGGAGAGGCGACGACCTGCTGCGACGGCTACCGGCGTGAGCTGGATGCGACCAGTGTTGTCACCTACTGCATAGATGTTGGCGACGGCGGTGTTCTGGAACTTGTCGGTCGGGATAAAGCCCTTCTCGTCCAGCTCGAGACCGGCGGCGGCCAGATTCAGGTTGTCGGTGGCCGGGACGCGGCCGATTGCCCAGATCAGGCAATCGACGGTGAGGTGGCGACCATCTTCCAGCTGCAGAGTCAGGCTGTTGTCAGCGTTCTTGAGCACGGCTTTGGGAATGGCGTGGGTATGCAGCTTGGGTCCTTCCTGCGCCATGATCTCCACCAGTGTCTCGTGGATCATGGGATCGAAATTACGCAGCGGGGCGTGCTTGCGCACCACCAGATGGGTTTCTGAGCCCAGCGCCTGCATCACCCCGGCGATCTCGACGGCGATATAGCCAGCACCTACCACGGCAACCCGTTTGGGCTGGCTTTGCAGGTCAAAGAAACCGTCGGAGTCGATACCCAGCTCGGCGCCCGGGATGACCGGAATTTCCGGACGGCCACCGGTAGCGATCAGGATGTGATCTGCGGTGTAGTGCTCGCCATTGACCTCGATCGTGTTGCTATTGACGAAGCGAGCGAATCCCTTGATGACGGTGATCTGGTTCTTGCCCAGCACATTCTGATAAGAGGTGTGGATACGGCCGATGTAGGCCTGGCGGGACTCGACCAGCTTGGCCCAGTCGAAGTGGTTGAGAGTGGTGTCGAAGCCGTAATCGGCGCCATATTTAAGGGCATCGGCGATCTGGCCAGCATACCACATGGCTTTCTTCGGGACGCAGCCTACGTTGACGCAGGTTCCACCCAACTCTTTGGCTTCAATCAGGGCAACTTTCTTACCGTACATGGCAGCCCGGTTGGCAGAGGCGATACCGCCGCTACCGCCGCCGATGGCGATATAGTCAAAATGCTGTGCCATTGCGAGGTTCTCCGCTCATTAAGAATGCAATCACAGCATGATGGGGATAAAGCGGCTGGCTCACAAGAGCCAGCACTCAGTTATGTTGGATCGGCAGGCGAATATGGAACTCGGCGCCGTTGCCTGGCTCGCTAGCACAGTGGATGCGGCCACGCAGCAGTTGCACCACCAGGTTGTAGATGATGTGAGTGCCGAGGCCGCTACCGCCCTGGCCCCGCTTGGAGGTGACGAACGGGTCGAAGATGCGCGGCAGTATTTCCGGCGGGATGCCGCGACCGTTGTCGCTGTAGTCGATCAGCAGATCCTCTCCCTGTTGTTCCACCTTGATGGTGATCTTCTTGGGTTTGTCCCAGTTGTCGAACCCATGGTTGATGGAGTTGAGGATCAGGTTTGAATAGATTTGGGTGAAGCTGCCGGGGAAGGAGAATATCGACAGTTTGGGATCGCACTGGATATCCACTTCGCACTGGCTCTTCTTCAACTTGTGGCCAAGGGAGACCACCACCTGGTGGAGGTTGTCGGCGAGGCTGAAGTTGTAGCGAGCTTCCGATGATTGATCGACCGCCACCTGCTTGAAGCTGGCAATCAGTTCGGAGGCGCGGCGCAGGTTGCTCTGCAGCAGTTGCATCGATTCGTCGAGGTTGACGGTGAACTCGTTGAGATAGGAGCGCGATAGTTGCTTGGAGTCGATATGGGATTTGAAGTCTGCCACCCGCTCCTGCAAATAGGAGGAGGCGGTCACGCTGATACCAATCGGGGTGTTGATCTCGTGTGCCACGCCAGCTACCAGCGAACCGAGGGAGGCCATCTTCTCTGACTCAACCAGGGTCTGCTGCGCCTGTTTCAGGTCGTCGTACGCTTTGCCCAGCTGGTTGTTGGCTTCGCTCAGGCTGCGGGTTCGCTCGGTGACTTTGCCTTCCAGCTGTTCGTTGAGCTGGATAATCTCCCGCTCGACTTTCTTCAGTTGGGTAATGTCATAGCCAAAGCCAATCTGGTATTTGAGGTTTGGCCCCTCGTAGAAGGGGACAAAGGTCCACTGCAACACCAGCTCATGGGCCTGCTGGTCATGCATGATGACCACCTTGTCGGCCAGTGACCCCTCTGCAGAGAGAATATCGCTCAGCTCTTTGCGTTGCGCCGGGCTGACAAACAGATCGAGCCAGTTGTGTTGCAGCAGCTCTTGCTGGTGGTAGCCGGTGAGCAGGATCGCGGCCGGGTTGATGCTGGCGATGGTGAGATCCGGTTCCATGCAGCAGATGACCATGTTGGCCGAATTGATCAACGTAGCGGAGAAGTCCCGTTCCTGTTGCAGCTGTTCGACCGCCTGATGGCGAGCAAGCAGCTCGTCGCGCAGGCGTGTTCGCATCTGGTTGAGGGTGGCGACCAGGGTGTCCAGCTCATCGGGCTTTTTACGGGGCAGGGGGCGCCCTTCCAGCTCCAGCTCCATATCGAGTCGATCCAGATTGAATTTCTGGGCATAGCTGGCGATGCGGTTGATGTGACGAACCACCAGGTAGTAAATGATGATCAGGATGCAAAATGAGACCACCAGCGTCTTGATGGTCTGGCTGACCATGATGAGCACCGACTTCTCGATGAGGCGCTGGTAGATTTGCTCCAGCGAGGCGGCAACGAACAGCTTGCCCACCACTTCGCCCTGATAGGTGAGATTGAACTCGCGGGAGATGTCGTAACTCTCCCGTTCAACCCCTTGGGTTAGCAGCGGAACTTCGGAGTTGCCGAGCATCTCCTTGACCATCACGAACTGCATGTTGGGCAGGTTCATGATCCCTTCTATCTGCACCTTGACCTGCTCTTCATCCAGGTTCCACAAGCTGGCAGCGATGGGTTGCAGGAAAGAAGCCTCGATCTGGCCGATGCTGTCCTCGATGACGGCGACATCCTTGCGGTAATCCCAAGCAAGTTGCAGTGCCGTAATGATCATCGCCAATACGGTACTGCAGACCAGAATATAGGAGAGCAGGCGGTATGAGAGTCCGTTGCGGCCGACGGCCGTGGCGGTCTTGAAGAAATGTCCTGACATGGCGTCCTTGCGGTCTGGATGTGATGCTTTTTAGTTTAACTGCTTCATGGACTTATGTCGTCTTTCCTGAGATGCATAAAAAAAGGCCCCTTGTGGGGCCTTTATTGTTATGGGGATCAATGCCCACTATTCGCTTTGGGTGGAATAGTTTCATCGAATACCGGCAACGGTTTGTGCTCGGAAGCCAGGAAGGTGTAGATCACCGGCAAAACGAACAGAGTAAACAGGGTACCGATGGCAAGGCCTGCCACGATGACGATACCGATGCTGAAACGCTGTGCGGCACCGGCGCCTGTGGCGTAGAGCAGCGGGATCAGACCGGCAATCATGGCGGCTGTGGTCATCAGGATTGGGCGTAGACGCACCTTGGCAGCTTGCATCACAGCCTCCATCCGGTTCATGCCGCGCAGCAGCTGCTCTTCCTTCGCCACTTCACAGATCAGGATGCCGTGCTTGGTAATCAGTCCGACCAGGGTGATGAGGCCCACCTGGGAGTAGATGTTCATGGTTGCCAGTCCCCATGCCAGGGCAATCAGTGCCCCGCTGATGGCGAGCGGTACAGAGACCATGATCACCAGCGGGTCACGTACCGACTCGAACTGGATCGCCAGCACCAGGAAGATGATGGCCAGTGCCAGCGCGAAAGTAGCGTAGAGCGCGTTCCCTTCGGTGACGAACTGGCGGGCTTCTCCCATGAAGTCATAGCGATAGCCTTGCGGTAACTTCTCGTCGGCAACGGTCTGGAACCAGTTGATCGCATCACCCATGGCCACGCCCGGTGCCGGAACGGCGCCGATGGTGGCGGAGTTGAGCTGGTTGAAGTGGGGCAGGGCACGGGGCTCGCCAACCACTTCGATGCTGATCAGGCTGCCGAGCGGGATCGACTTGCCGTCAGCGGCTCGCACGTAGTAGCCATTAATGGATTCCGGATTGAGACGGTATTTGCGCTCGACCTGCGGGATCACCTCGTAGGAGCGGCCATCCAGATCGATCCGGTTGACGTAACCGTCCGCCATCATGGTGCCCATGGTGATACCGATGTCCTGCATGGTGATGCCGTAGGCACCCGCCTTGTCCTTGTCGATGCGGATTTTCATGGTGGCAGAGTCGTAGTTCAGATCGAGATCCGAATAGACGAACTGACCGTTACTCTGAGCTGCTGCCAGAATTTCACCTGCCACCAGGAACAGGCTTTCGAAGCTGTTCGGGGTGGTAATGACAAACTGGATTGGCAGGCCGCTGGAGGCGCCAGGCAGTTCCGGGAACTGGAAGGTGGTGATGGCCATACCGGGAATGTCTTTTACCAGCTTGGCGACCCGATCCAGCACCTCTTTCTGGCTTGCCTCACGCTGACTCCAGGGCACCATGGAGGCGATGCCGAACGCCTGGTTGGCGTTGAACACACCGGAGAATACCTGGGAGAAGGCGATCTCGGGCTGGTCGTCTAGGATCTTGTTCACATCCGCCATGGTGTGTTCGATGTAGTCCAGGTTGGCGTTGGAGGGGGCAGTCCCCAGCACCGCCATTACCCCTTTGTCCTCTGATGGTGCCAGTTCACTCGGGATGAACTTGAACAGCAGCGGTAGGCTGGCGAAGACGATGATGGCGAACGCCACGATGACGATGCGCTTTTTCATTACGGCATGCAGCATGCGATCGTAGCGGTCAGTCATCCGCTCCAGCAGATGGTGGACGGTACTCTCGAATTTGCCCGGCTGTTCATTGGCCTTGAGCATCTTGGAGCACATCATGGGTGACAGGGTCAGGGCGATGATGCCCGACACGAACACCGCGCCCGCCAGGGTCAGGGCAAACTCCTTGAACAGCGAGCCGGTGATGCCCCCCATCAGTGCAATCGGTGCGTATACCGCTGCCAGAGTGACCGTCATGGCGATGACTGGCACCGCGATTTCACGGGTACCAATGATGGCTGCCCGAAACGGCTCTTCCCCCTCCTTGATATGGCGGTCGACGTTCTCCAGCACCACGATGGCGTCATCCACCACCAGACCGATCGCCAGCACCATCGCCAGCAGGGTCATCAGGTTTATCGAGAAGCCGAACATATCCATCATCATTACCACACCGATAAGACTGAGCGGGATGGTGATGATCGGGATGATGACCGCACGGAACGAGCCTAGGAACAGGGTGATGACCACCAGTACGATGGCTGCAGCCTCCAGGATGGTCTTGATAACTTCGTAAATGGACTCGTTGATCGCTACGGTAGAGTCATACATCACGTTGAGATGCATGGTGCTCGGCATGTTGCGCTCAAGACTTGGCAGCAGCGCCAGCACATCGCGGGCGATGTTGATGGGGTTGGCTGTCGGTGCGGCGTTGACCGCCATGACCACGGCTTCACGGCCGTTGGCGCTGGCGCGATAGATATCGTGGCTCTTCTCGAGGCTTACCTTGGCGATGTCGGAGAGGCGGATCACCTTGCCGTCACGGGTGGCGACTACCAGACGTTTCAGCTCGTCGACATCCTTGACCTGGGTCTCGGCATTGCCATTGAAGAGGGTGAAGTAACTGGTTGCCTGACCTGTGGCTGACTGATAGTTGTTGCTGTTGAGCACCGTCATCACGTCGCTGGCCGTCAGGTTGAACGCCGCCATCTTGGCCGGATCCAGCCATACCCGCAGGGCAAACTCGACGCCACCGTAGAGGTCAACCTTGGAAACCCCGCCGACGGTGAAGAGTTGCGGCTTGATAACCCGCTCCAGATAGTCGGTGATCTGGCTGGAGTTGAGCTCCGGGCTGGTGAAACCGAGGTAGAGCACCGCCGTGGTGGAGCCGGTGGAGGAGGTGACCGAGGGGTCTTCCGCCTCTTTCGGCAACTGGGACCGTACCGAGTTCACCTTCGCCAGGATGTCGGACAGCGCGGCGTTGGGGTCGGTGTTGAGCTTCATGTAGGCGGTGATGGTGGAGCGGCCCAGCTGGCTGGAGGAGGTCATGAAGTCGATGTTGTCGGCTTGCGCGACCGCCTGCTCCAGCGGCTGGGTGATGAACCCCTGGATCAGGTCAGAGCTGGCGCCATAGTAGCCAGTGCTGACGGTGATCACCGTGTTGGTCACTTCAGGGTATTCCCGTACCTGCATCTTGAAGATGGCCTGAAAGCCCAACAGGGCGATCAGGAAGCTGAGCGAGATCGCCAGCACAGGCCGTTTTATAAATATGTCAGTAAATCGCATTGCAGATCTCCGCGCTTACAGCATCGGGGTTTGTGCAGGGACGGCCAGAGCATCGTTCTTGACCACATGCACCCTGGTGTCGTTGCTCAGGCGTACCTGACCTGAAAGCACGATCTGGTCACCGGCCTGGATGCCAGAGAGCACATGTACATCATTGCCACGGCGCTCACCTGCCTTGACCACGACCTGTTTGGCTCGCAGCACTTTCACCTTTTTACCCTCTTTGTCGGTCTCTTCGCTCTCTTTGAGCACATAGACGTTTTGACCGTACAGAGTGAAAGAGATGGCTGTTTGCGGGATCACAATCTGATCTTTCACCGTCGGCAGAATGATGCTGGCGCGGGCGAACATACCGGAACGAAGTTGGCCATCGTTATTCGGGATATCTGCCTGGACCTGGATCAGACCGCTCTGGTAGTTCACTGCAGGCTCAATGGCGGTGATGTGGCCGTCAAACTGGGTCTGGGGATAGGCATCCACATTGATCTTGATGGTCTGGCCCAGAGTGATTTTGGAGATATCGGTCTGTGGCACTGTGAAGCGCAGACGCATCACGCTGGTATCTTCCAGGCGCACGATATCGGTGCCCGGCTGCAGATACTGACCAAGGAAGACGTTGCGCAGACCGACGACGCCGCTAAACGGAGCGCGTACTTCGCGGCGGGCTATGGTTGCCTTCAGGCTCTCGATATCTGCCTCCAGCGAGCGGTAGCTCGCTTCGGCATCATCCAGCTGATCCTTGGAGATGGAGCTTTTCTTGTAGAGGTTCTGGAATCGCTCGAATTTTGCTCGCGCGGCTGGCAGCTTGGCCTGGGAGGCTTGCAGATTGGCTCGCTCCACGGTGGAGTCCAGGCTCAGCAGCAGCTGTTCGGCCTTGACCGGTTTGCCCGACTCGAAGGTAATGGTATCAATGGTGCCTGCCAGCTCGGTTGAGAGTGTAACGCCTTGATTTGGCTCGATAAAACCAATTGCCTCGATGGTCGGAACCCAATCTTGCGCTTTGGTCACCATGGCGGTGACCGGGAACTCGGGCTCCGGCCGGTTGGCCATATACTGGGCAATCATCTTCTGTTTAAACAAATTGAAGCCGATGACGCTGCCAAAAAGGGCGATTGCAATCAGCAACATAATGGCCATCCACTTTTTCATGAACAGGCTCCTGAGGTGGAAATATTGGGGGATAAAATGGCATTCCAGCTGGCCCGGATCGCGGTTTCCAACTGTGATTCAGTCAACGTAATGTTATGTACCCTGCACTGCAGGGCCAGATGCATGACACTGTCCAGGCTTAACACCTGCAGTGCCCGTATCGGTAAATCGATAAACAGTCCTTGTTCAACTCCCTGTTCAAAAAACCGGTCCAGAGGTTTCCACGCGGTCAGGATGAAAGGATTGGTTTCCAGTTCAGCCCCTAGTGGAGAGCTTTCATACTGCAGTTTGCACCTGATGGCATTGGGTTCATTAACAAAAATGGCATGAATATTGAGCCATAATTGGCGAAATTGTTGAAATGAAACTTTATCGACATCTACATCAGCCATGACCATGGGGACACACTGAAGAATGGTGTGCTGATGCAGTTGCCGGATCAGGTCATCCTTGTCGCCGAAGTAGCGATAGATGGTCCCGGTGGCTACGTTGGCTTTTTTGGCGACCTCCGCAATGGACAGGCCATGAAAGCCTCGTTCACCCAGCACCTCATGGGCGGCATTAAAGATGCTCTCTTTTTTATCCAGAATCATCAGTGTGACTTTCGATTGAATGAACGTTCATTCATTCTAGATGGCCGTCATACCAAGTCAAGGCAGCAAAACGATTTGAACCGAACCGGCTGGCGGGTACCTCTGCGCAGGGGGAAAATGGGGGGTAATTGGGAGAAAAGTGCACAATATGCTTGAAAAAACAACGGTCAGCGCGTTGCGTGAAGAAAAGTGTAGACAAACCACCACCCATCATTAATAATGCGCCCCGTTCGACAGCGTAGCGCCCGTAGCTCAGCTGGATAGAGCGCTGCCCTCCGGAGGCAGAGGTCACAGGTTCGAATCCTGTCGGGCGCACCATCAAAAGTGCGCCGGTTAAACGGGCGATGTTGTGGAACGAAAACAGCTGTGGTGGCTGTAGCTCAGTTGGTAGAGTCCCGGATTGTGATTCCGGTTGTCGTGGGTTCGAGCCCCATCAGCCACCCCATTTTACAGCTTGTCAGGTACGCGAAGGTGGCGGAATTGGTAGACGCGCTAGCTTCAGGTGTTAGTGCCCCCCGGGTG
Organism: Aeromonas sp. MdU4; assembly: GCF_041929505.1. Classification (NCBI taxonomy): domain Bacteria; kingdom Pseudomonadati; phylum Pseudomonadota; class Gammaproteobacteria; order Aeromonadales; family Aeromonadaceae; genus Aeromonas; species Aeromonas sp. MdU4. The sequence continues at coordinate 71,889 of NZ_JBHFMW010000014.1, forward strand.
TGAGGGTTCGAGTCCCTCTCTTCGCACCATACTTGCTGTATGACGAGGATGACCTCACTGGTCGTCTTTGTGTTTTAAAAGAAAGACACTATTTTGAAAGAAATAGCTTCGGTGATTAGCGCAGTCCGGTAGCGCATCTGGTTTGGGACCAGAGGGTCAAAGGTTCGAATCCTTTATCACCGACCACATTTAGAAAAACCCCGCTTCGGCGGGGTTTTTTGCTTTCTGAAATCTGCCAGTCCAGCCTCTTCTGCATTGTTACGTCTTTTTACACTCTATCTCGGCAGAGCTCCCTGCTTTTCGGTTATGCTGCAGCTTCGAGTCATTGACAACCGGATGTCATCGGCCCATTTCAGGCTTTTTTCCATGCATAACAAAATTTCATTTTCTGGCACTCCCATCATGCTGGCTGTATTGCTGCTGGGAGGTTGTACCATCAAACCGCCATCAACGGGTGTCATGATGGGTTCCATTGCCTCTCAACCACAGGAGGCGTATGCACGCTCTCCCTTGCTGACGAGCGGCGGTTTTTGTATTACCGTCCAGCAGCAGAAAGTACTGGCCTTGCCCTGCAGTGGTAAGGACGATCAGTTATTCGAGTGGGATCTGGGTGAGTTGCGTTTACAGGATCTCTGTTTGCAAGCGAAGAGCGACAGCGAGTTGATGCAGGCTCCGTGTGACGGTCAGGCGCAGTGGGAGTGGCAGAAGGATCGACTGTTCAACAGCAAGGTCTCCCGTTGTCTCGATGTGGCTGGTCGTCGCCATTCGCCGGGTACACCGCTGCGGCTGACAGACTGTTACGGTGGTGCGAACCAGAGTTTCAGCTGGCAGCGCCCCAATCCCTGGCTGGAAACGCTGAAAAAACAAAGCCTCACTTGGTGAGGCTTGGTTGACGTGGATGTTGAGCTGGGGGGTATCAGGCTGCGCTGACGCTCTCCAGTTCGAACAATTTTTCCAGATAGACTGCCACGCCATCTTCATCGGAAGTGAGGGTCTGCTCATACTCGGGCAGCGCCATTTTCAGGCGATCATGAGCGTTGCCCATCACGATGCCGCGTCCAACCATGGTCAGCATCTCGAAGTCGTTCATACCATCCCCGAAGGCGATTGCCTGTGACATGTCGAAACCGTTCTGCTCCAGCACGGCGCGCACCGCATTGCCTTTATGAACCCCGGCATTCATGACTTCGAGACAGTCTGGCAGGGAGAAGGTCACATTGAGTTGGTCACCATAACGTTGATTGAGGTGATCCTCGATCTTCAGCAGTTTCTCGTGGTCGCCGATGTAGAACACCTTGTTGATCTTCTCTTTCGGCTCTTTGGTCAGATCATCGACCAAGCGATAGGTGAAACCTGATTCGTCATGAAACTCCAGCAGCCAGGGCAGCTCCTCTTCAACAACCCAGTCATCACCCTGATAGATGTTGAGGTGAATGGAGGGATCGCGTTCCAGGGCAATCAGTTCGGCGGCAATGTCGGTCGGTAATGGCTGGTTGAAAATCAGCTGGTCTTGTTTGTCATGAACAACGGCACCGTTGGAGGTAATGAGGTAGATGTCCATCCCCAAGGCATCGCGGAAGCTGCGTACGTCAACGTGGTGACGGCCGGTGGCGACCACGAATTTCACACCTTGTTCTACAAGGCGGTGCAGGGTGTCCCGGGTGCGGGAGGAGATCTGGTGCTGCTTGTTGAGCAGAGTCCCATCGAGATCGGATACAACTACCTTGAACATCATTACCTCGGTATCAATTGAAAACTTGGGCAGTTTACCTTAGCCCGCCTAGTCACCCCATTTATTTAGGGTTACAAAAAATAGCCAACTTAGTGGCGAGCAAAGAAATCGAGTATGGCGCTCAGCGCAGGCTGACGCTTGTCATCAGCCTCGATAAACAGTTCGTGCCAGGCCCCCTCGATCCGCAGTGGCTTGCCCCCTTCGCAGCTGACTTTGGTGCAGAACTCATCCTGTGCGGCATTGTCCACTACGCTGTCGCTGCCAGCCTGCAGCAATAACAACGGCGTTTTGATGGCGCCCGCATCTGCGATGGCGGCATCACCGCCAGTGATCCCCTGATAAATCCAGTGGGCGGTGGCCCCTCCCAGCTTGATCTGCGGGTGCTGCTCATAGATTTGGCGAAAGGCTTGATAGCGAGACTGACTGTGAGTCAGTTCGTTATCGGCAAAGCCGTGATCTTGATAGGGGCCCTGTCCCGGCCCGTAGGGCGGTTCGCCGATCCAGCCACCGACAGTACCTATGGTGGCGGCCAACCCCTTGGCCAACCATTTCGGCAGACCGCCGAGATTGATGCCCATCATGGGGGAGGAGAGCACGGCGGCGCGGATATCATCGGGCCAGCGCTCCAGATAGCGGGCCGAGATAGCGCCCCCCATGGAGTGAGCCAGCAGGAACAGCTTGGCCGGCTTGTCCTCCATGATCACCTGGTCGTGAAATTGCTTCAGATCGACCACATAATCGTCGAACTGGTCGACATATCCCTTGTCATGGTCGCTCAGCATGCGGCCAGACATCCCCTGACCACGGTGATCGATAAGGTAGAGGCTGTAACCCTGGCGCCAGAGATCCCATGCCAGCTCCTGATACTTGAGGTAGCTCTCGACCCGGCCGTTGACGATCAGAATGGCGCGGTCGACCTTCTCCTGCCGCAGGGCGGCATAGCGGATGGTGACGCCATCCTTGCCCTTGAACTCTCCTTCGACCGCATGCTGGCGCCAGAAATCGGGCAGGGTTTGCTGGTAAAGGGTGGGCACATCGGCTTCGCTGGTCAGCGCATAGGTATTGGTCACAGCAAGGGCTCCGGCAGAAAACAGGGTCAGGGCCAACAGGGAAATAGAGAAGGATTTCATCAGGCACACTCCGTTTGCCACTGATCATAAAGGGCGGCGATATCCCCCGAGCAGAGCAGCGTCATGCTGGCCTGCAAAAGTGATAGAGGCCAGTCCCACCACTGCATCTCTTGCAGCATGGCGATCTGCTCATCGTTGAAGCGGCGGCGGATCGACTGGGCCGGGTTGCCGCCGACTATGGTGTAAGGGGCCACATCCTTGGTCACCACGGCACGAGTGGCGATGACGGCGCCATCACCGATAGTGATGCCGGGCATGATCATCGCTTCCGAGCCGATCCAGACATCGTTGCCAATCCGGGTGTCCCCCTTGCGCAGAAAGCCACTGCGGGCCTCTTTGCCAAAGATGTCTGGGTTGAACGGGAAGGTGGAGACCCAATCCAGCCGATGTCCCTGATTGCCCGCCAGCATGAAGGTGGCACCCGAGGCGATGGAGCAGAACTTGCCGATGATCAGGCGGTCTACTTCTGTGCCCCACTCGCCGCTGTCCCAGCTTGCTCTGGTCGAGCCATCCCCCAGTAAATAGCGTACGCAGTGGTCTTCGAACGGCTTGCCATGGTAGTAGCCTGAATAGTAGCTATAGTCGCCAGCTTCTATGTTGGGGTTGGTCAGGTGATCCCGGATGATGCGGGATTCCAGCCAGCTGCCAAAAGGGTTCTCCATCACTCCTCCTGCTCGCCATCATCTGCATTGTGTTGCACCCATCCTTTGCGGGTCAGCTGCATCCGTTGCCACCACTCCTCGTCCGCCAGAATTTCACCGGCCGGGCCGAGCCGGGGGTAGGGCATCTCCTTCTCCTTGCAGAGCTGGGCGTAGATGGGATAACCCCCCTCGAACAGGATGCTGTTCTGCTCCTCCAGAGTGAGCGGGCAGCCGCGTTGATAACAACCGGCCAGCTCGCGCTGGCGTTGCGCCTCGTAGAGGATGGCTGCTGCGGCCACCGAGACGTTGAGGGACTGCACCATGCCCACCATGGGGATGACGATATGGTGATCGGCCAGGGCCAGCGCCTCTTCACCGATGCCATGCTTCTCCTGACCGACCAGAATGGCGGTCGGTTTGGTGTAGTCGATGGCGCGAAAATCGACCGAGCTGTCGGAGAGGTGGGTCGCCAGGATCTGCATGCCGGAGGCTTTCAGCTCGGCAACGGCGCTGCCGATGTCCGGGTGCAGTTTTACATCCACCCAGTTCTGGCTGCCGCGGGCAGTCCCCTTGCGCTTGTGGATCCAGGTTTTGGGCCAGACGGCGTGTACCCGGTGGATACCGATGGCATCGGCAGTGCGCACGATGGCGGCCAGATTGTGAGGTTTATGGACCTCTTCCATGCAGACGGTCAAATCGAGCTGACGCTGGGCCAGCATATCGGTGATGCGCTTGAAGCGTTCGGGGGTCATGGTTGTCTCTTAAAAAGCAGCAGGCGGCTTGCGCCGCCTGTGTGATCAGTTCTTCTGTCGACTCACCTTAAGCACGTTGGGCATCACGCGGATCTTGCGCATGATGTTGGCCAGATGGATGCGGCTCTTGGTGGTGATGAGCAGGCTCACCTGATAGACCCGGCCATCCTTCTCTTCGGTGCTGATGGCGTGAATGTTGGCGCCGGTGGCGGCAATCACGTTGGCCAGCTCGGCGAGTGCACCCTGATGGTTGACGATTTCGATGCTGATGCCGGTACGGAACTCCTGTTCCTGCTCCTTGTCCACTTCCCACTGCACGGGCAAGTACTTGTCCGGCTCCTTGCTGTAGCCCTTGATGTTGCGACAGGCTTCCTGGTGGATCACCAGCCCCTTGCCCGGGCTGATGTGGGCGATGATGGCATCCCCCGGGATCGGGCGGCAGCAGTTGGCGAAGGTGACCAGCATGCCGTCGGCACCCTTGATCGGCATCTTCTTGCTGCTGGACTTGGGTTGCTCCTCCGGCGGCAGTTCATCCCCCAGCATGCGGCGCGCCACCATCACGCTCATGGCGTTGCCGAGGCCCACATCGGCCAGCAGCCCCTGCAGGTTCTCGTGCTTGGTGTCGGCCAGCACCTGCTTGATGCGTGGCTCGGGGATGTCTTCGATATTCTTGGCGCCCAGCGCGTGGTTGAGCAGGCGGCGGCCCAGCACCACCGACTCTTCGGTGCGCAGGTTCTTGAGGAACTGGCGGATCTTGGAACGCGCCTTGGTGGTCACCACGAAGTTGAGCCAGGCCGCGTTGGGACGGGCGCCCGGTGCCGTTATGATCTCCACCGTCTGACCCGAGTGCAGCGGGCTGCTGAGCGGGTAGGGGTGGCGGTCGACCCGCGAACCGACGCAGGCGTGGCCGATATCAGTGTGCACCGTGTAGGCAAAGTCCACCGGCGTGGCGCCAGCGGGCAGCTCCATGATGCGCCCTTCGGGGGTAAAGACGTAGATTTCGTCGGGGAATAGGTCGGTTTTGACCCCTTCGATAAATTCAAAGGAGCTGCCGGCGCTCTGCTGCAATTCCAGCAGGCTCTGCATCCAGCGCTGGGCGCGGATCTGGGCGGTGGTGCCCGAGCTGTCGCCATCCTGCTTGTAGGCCCAGTGGGCGGCAACCCCTTTGTCGGCCATCTGATCCATGAATTCGGTGCGGATCTGCACCTCTACCGGTACCCCGTGCGGTCCCACCAGCGAGGTGTGGAGCGACTGATAGCCGTTGGTTTTGGGGATGGCGATGTAATCCTTGAAGCGGCCGGGGCGCGGCTTGTAGAGGCTGTGCATCTGCCCCAGCACCCGGTAACAGGTATCTATGTCCTTCACCTTGACCCGAAAGGCGTAGATATCCATTACCTCATGAAATTGCAGCTCTTTTTTCTCCATCTTGTTGTAGATGGAGAACAGGTTCTTCTCGCGTCCGCTCACCTGATGTTCGATCCCTGCCTCACGCAGGCGTCCGCTGATTTCGCTCTGGATAGAGTCGATAATCTCGCGGCGGTTGCCGCGGGCACGGCGCACCGATTCGCGTAATACCCGCGATCGCATGGGATAGAGCGCCTCGAAGCCCAGCTCCTCCAGCTCGTTCTTCATGGTATGAATACCGAGGCGGTTGGCGATGGGGGCGAAGATTTCGAGGGTTTCCCGGGCGATGCGGCGGCGCTTGTCCGGTCGCAGCGAGCCGAGTGTGCGCATATTGTGGGTGCGGTCGGCCAGCTTGATCAGAATGACCCGGATATCCTGGGTCATCGCCATCACCATCTTGCGGAAGTTTTCGGCCTGAGCCTCTTTGCGATCGCGAAACTTCAGCTTGTCGAGTTTGGAGACCCCGGCGACCAGTTCGGCCACCGCATCGCCAAATTGTTCAGCCAGATCGGCCTTAGTGATGGTGGTATCTTCGATGACGTCGTGCAGCACGGCAGCCATCAGGGTTTCATGATCGAGGCGCATGTCGCCGAGAATCCGGGCAACGGCAACAGGGTGGGTGATATAGGGTTCGCCACTGGAACGCATCTGGCCCTGGTGAGCATCACGGGCCACCACATAGGCTTGCTTGAGCTTCTCGACCTGCTCGGGTGGCAGGTAGGAACTGGCTATTTCTTTAAGGTTTTCAAATAAATACAAGACAGTCCCCGCAGTGGTAAAACGGCAATTCGTGGAATTGAGGGTATAGCCCTGAGTTTGCGAGGTTTTCGAGCGGTTGTAAATGGGGATGAACAGTCGGCACCCGGGCGGGTGCCGACTATGGGGAAAGACTTACTTAACCGCGGCCTTCGGCGATGGCAGCAACGGCAGCCAGTTCGGCGGCTTCCTGTTCTTGCTGCTCGTAGCGGTCCTGGGTGTCCATTACCTGGTTGTTGACCAGACCCAGTTCGATCTCACGCAGGGCGATAACGGTCGGCTTGTCGTTCTCTTCTTCAACCAGCGGATCTTTGCCTTGAACCGCGATTTGACGGGCGCGGCGTGCGGCGACCAGCACCAGGTCAAAACGGTTACCAACCTGTTTTACAGCATCTTCTACAGTAACGCGTGCCATGCAGGACTCCAGTTATGTGGGCTTTCTGTGTTTAGAAAAGCGGTGTTTAAAAATGACGCAAAAGTTTACTCGTTTTTGGCTTATTCTGCCAGTAACTGTTGCAGCAAGTTTTGTTGTGCCTGCTGTTGATGACGCATCTCCAGCCGCTGGCACTCAATAATGGCTCTGAGCTGGAACAGCGCCTGCTCAAACTCTTCGTTGATAATGACATAGTCATATTCATCGTAGTGCACCATTTCGGCAATGGCTTTCTCCATCCGGCCAGCGATCACTTCGGCGCTGTCCTGACCGCGCCCAATCAGGCGACGCTCCAGCTCTTCCCGGCTGGGGGGCAGGATAAAAATGGATTTGGTCGGCATCAGCTCGCGGATCTGGCGGGCTCCCTGCCAGTCGATATCGAGGAATACGTCGATCCCTTTGGCCAGACAGGCTTCGATGGCGGCGCGGGAGGTGCCGTAGTAGTTGCCGAACACTTCGGCCCACTCCAGAAAATCACCGCGTTCGATCAGCGCCTTGAACTCTTCCACCTGAACGAAGTGGTAGTGCACGCCGTGCTCTTCGCCCGGACGGGTGGCGCGCGTGGTGTGGGAAACTGACAGCTGCATCTTGCCCGCAGCGTTATGTTGGGTCAGCAAGGCATTGAGCAGACTGGATTTACCCGCGCCGCTCGGAGAAGAGATGATATAGAGAGTGCCTTGTTGCGCCATGTCATTACCTTTAATCGAAACCGTTGTTTTGGTTGTAGCAGAGGCCGCCGTCTTGTGCCCGAAAGGGAGACAGCCAAACGCAAAACGCGGAAAATTATTGAGTCAGGGGGATGTAAAGGCGGCGAATTTTACCAGAATGCGGTGAATAAAAAAACGGCCGGAATCATATTCCAGCCGATCAAAGTATTCGTTGCTTGCTGCGGGAGCGTAACCCACATCAGCCGCCATTGTGCCTTGGGGCATGGCTTGGGGCTATCAGGTTATCCCAGTCTGATGGCTCGGAATTTCCGAGTTGCCCCATCATCAGTGCGGCAGTTGGCGAGCGGCGCAGAGGCGGTCGAAGGCGGCGATGACCTGCTCGCAGGTGACCTTGCTCATGGCCTCCGGGTCCTTGAGACGGGTGCGCCAGCCAAGCTCGGCCAGCGGCTTGCCGGTCTCCTGCTCGACCAGCTCCTGATAGACGCTGACCACGTAGTCGCGGCACAGATAGGGGCCGGTGCGAGCTGGATTGTGGTGAGCATAGAGGCCGATCACCGGTGTGCCGACAATGGTGGCCATATGGGTTGGGCCGGTGTCGGGGGCCAGCACCAGACTGGCCTCACCAATCAGCGCCAACAGCTGTTTGAGGTTGGTCTGGCCCACCAAATCGGCCGGTTTGCTCTGGCTGAGTTGCCGGATCTCGGCGGCCAGATCCCGTTCCAGTTTGGCCGGTCCGCCACAGAGATAGACCTGAAAACCCTTGCTGGCGGCGTGATCCGCCAGCGCGGCATAACCTGCGGCCGTCCAGTTCTTGAATGCCTTGCTGGCGGCGGCACAGATCAGCAGGGTCGGTTTACCGCCAATCTTCTCCTTTGCCCACGCCTGATGTTCGGCGCTGATGGGCAGTTGCCAGTCCGGGGTCAGATCCTTGATGCCGAGCTCTTTGGCAAAGGCGAGGAAACCGTCCAGCACGTGGGGAGAGGTAGGGGATGGCACTTTGTGGTTGGTGAACAGCCACTGGCCGTCGTTGGCCCGCTCCCGATCAAACCCGAGTTTGACCTTGGCCTTGATGCCGAGGGTGGCGATGCTGGCGCGCATGGCCGCCTGCAGATGGAGCAGGGCATCAAACTTGCGCCCCTTGAGGGTCTGCCACAGGTCGCGATAGCCGCGCCAGCCCTTGCTCTTGTCGAAGGCGATCACCTCGACGCCGGGCAGATCGGCAAACAGGGTTGCCTCGATTTTGCCGGTGATCCAGGTGATGCGGGTCTGTGGCCACTCCCGCTGGATGACGCGCACCAGCGCCAGTGCGTGGCAGCAATCCCCGATGGCAGAGAGCCGCAGGATGCAGATGGAGGAGGGTGGCGTTTGAAATAGCGGCATGTTGTGGCGCACGGCTGGCAAAAAGGGTGGATGGCATTATGCAAACTCCCCTCTGGATTGTAAAATTGCGCACAATCGTCAGCCGGGCTTTGCCACCCGAATAGCCGCCATGGCTGGCACATGTTGCGGGCATGCCACAGTCGCAGCCTCATCGCCCATAAACAGGGGCGATCAACGACCCATCGAGCGGGATCTCCACGATGCGAATACAGACCGAACACAACCAGATCTGCTGGTACGCCGAAGGGGCCTTTCGTGACCCCTCTCCCCAGTTATTCGATCCTGCCTGGTGGCAGAACAATCGCCAGGTCGTGGGCTCTGCCATTGGCCGGGGGGTGACCTGGTTCGTCAAGGATGAGTCCCGCCATCTGGTGCTGCGCCACTACTATCGTGGCGGCATGGTGGGCAAGGTGGTGCGGGATCGCTTCTGGTTTGAAGGGGTCGAGTCGAGCCGCGCCATGGCTGAATACAGCCTGCTAGCCAGGCTGTGCGAGCTGGGATTGCCGGTGCCGCGTCCGTTTGGTGCCCGTATGGTCAAGCATGGCCCCTTCTATCGGGCCGATATCCTGATCGAGCGCATTCGCGGTGCCAAAGATCTGGTGGCCCTGCTCAAACAGGGGCCGGTGGCGGCCGAGGTGTGGCACAAGGTTGGCCAGACAGTGCGTCAGTTGCACGATGCCGGGGTCTATCACGCCGATCTCAACAGCCACAATCTGCTGCTCGATAAAGCGGGCAAGGTGTGGGTGATCGACTTCGACAAGGGGGCAATCCGCTCCCCCGGTGAGTGGCAGAAGGGCAATCTGGAGCGGTTGTTGCGCTCGTTCAACAAAGAGTCCCACTTGCATACCAGTTTCCACTTCGTGCCGGACAACTGGCAGACGCTGATGAACGGGTATAACACAAAAGCGAGCTGACCCAGTTGCTCGGCGCGAGAGCCAATGTTACTTATTGAGCAGGTATTCAGATTCGGTTTCGAGGCGCCCCATGGAAATGCTCAAGACACCCCTGGTCGATGTGACTGCCCGGCTTGATCCGGGTCTGCTGTCTGATGCCATGGCGCTGCTGGAGGCGGGGATCTGGACCTGGTCCGCGCAACAGGGGCTGCGTCGCGATCCCTCCTGCCTGCGCCTGCTGGGGCTTGGCGAGAGCTGGCCGGATGATCTTGGCTGGCTGGAACGGGTCCATCCCGACGATGTCTCCCGGCTGGAAGATGCACTGAGCGCCTGCCAGAGCGGCCGCAGCAGCGGCTTGCGCCTCGAATACCGCATTCTGCACCACCACGGCCACTATATTCGGCTGGAGGAGCGGATGCGTCGTGACGAGCGGGGCCTCCTGCTGGGGGTCGTCCGTCATCTCGATCCTGCCGTGGTACTGGTGGAGGAGCGGCACGGCACCGATCCGCTGACCGGGCTGGAGAGCCGTAGCCGCTTCGAGCAGCTGCTTGAGGAGCGGCTGGTGACAGAGAGCGGCAGTTTTAGCCTGTTGCAGTTCTCGGTCGATCACATGGCCAAAATCCAGCAGCTGTTTGGTGAGGCTGCCTGTGATGCCATGCTGGCCAAGCTGGCGCGCATCGTGCGCCACGAGTTGCGGCGAGAAGATGCCTTCGCTCGCTGGGATGAGGGTGGTTTTATCCTGATGCTCTCCCAGACCGAGCGAATGAACGCGCTGGAGATTGCCGAGCGGCTGCGGCTGGAGGTTGCCGACGCCAGCCTGCTGCCACAGCGGCCGGTCACTGTCAGCATCGGGCTGGTGCAGAGCCAGTCCGGTGAACAGCTCGACCATCTGCTGGTCAGGCTGGCCACCTGCCACGGCCAAGCCCGGCGGGAGCGCAACGCGGTCGTCGGTTGACGCCGGATCAGCGCTGGCTGCTCTTGTGACGCTGGCAGACCCAGAGCGAGGCCAGCATCAGCAGGCCGCCGATGGTCAATCTGGTCAAGTCGGTATCCTTGCCCCATAGCAGCAGATTGACCAGCAATCCGGCCGGAATGAGCGCATTGTTCATGATGGCGAGCACCCCGCTGCTGACCAGCGTTGCCCCCTTGTTCCACAGGAAGTAGCCGAGGCCGGAAGCGCCTATCCCCAACCACAACAGAATGCCCCACTGCACTCCGCTGGTCGGATATTGCGGTTGGCCCAGCAACCACCAGGCAGGCAGGGCGATCACCAGTGCCCCCAGATAGAAGCAGCCGAACACGGCCAACTGGGGCGGTTGCTCCGCCTCCCGTGCCAGCAGTACCTTGTAGCCCACCTGACCCAGGGCGAAACAGAGGTTGGCCCCCTGTACCACCAGAAATCCAAGTACATAGCTTTCGGTCAGTCCGTCGAAGCGGATGACGGCGGCGCCGAGTACCGCCAGCAGGGCGCCCCACAGATAGGCCGGCTTGAAGCGCCCTTCCAGCAGATCGTGGAGCAGGGTGACGTAGATGGGGGTGAAGATGGTAAAGACCAGCACTTCCGGCACCGTCAGCAGTAGGAAAGAGTGGTAGTAGAAGAGATACATGATGCCAAGCTGGATGGCGCCGAGCGTCATCAGCTTGGCCACCAGGTCCCGGCGCAGCCAGCGGCGGCGCAGGAAGGGGAGAAATACCAGAGTGGCAAGGGCGATGCGGGTCAGCACCGAGAAGTAGGCATCCACCTGGCCAGCGAGGTAGACCCCGATCAGGCTAAAAGAGAATGACCAGAGCAGGGTGACCCCTATCAAGTAGTTCATGTGGTTGATTTGTCATCAGTTGTCAATTTTAAGGGGGCTATGATGGCCGAGATGGAAGCGGCAATCCAGCGTTTATGGGCGCGATTGCCACAGGTCGGAGCATTTGGCTTCACCGCCAGCAATGGTGAAGGGTCCGCGACCGACTGGAATGGCCGTGGTGAGGGGGAGGTAGTGGTGACCGATCACTGTGGTGGCTGGCTCTTCAGCGAGCAGGGGCGCTACACCACGCCCCATGGCCGGGCGCTCACCATGCACAACCGTTTCTGGTGGCAGCGCAGCGAGCGGGGGATCCACCTCTCTCATCTGCGTTATGAGCAGCCGGTCGAGCTGTTTGAACTGTTGCCGCAAGGGGATGGCCGCTGGCTAACTGCCGAGCCACATTTGTGCAGCGCCGATCACTATCGCGCCGAGCTGACCGAAAATGACAGCGGTTTTCTGCTGAGCTGGCAGATCACCGGCCCGCGCAAGAACGAGCGGCTCAGCTATCGCTATCTGCTCTGACGCGGGCTGGCAGGGATAAAAAAACCGGCGCAGAGCGCCGGTAGCGGGGGACAAATCGGAGGTTTTTAAAACAGTCCCAAAGAGAGTTGAGATGAGCTCTCGTCACACAATCAGAAAAGGGTGTTCAGGCATTCACGGCATAGCTCAGCATGGCTTGCAGCTTGCTATCGAATAACCAGGGCAGCAGTACCATCAACAGCCCCAGCATGCCTGCCAGGCGCTGGCGATATTGCCAGCCGGCAATCAGTACCAGACCACCGCAGAGGATGGTCAGGATGCCTGACATAGGGCCGCCTCCCGCTGCTGACGACGTTGCTGTGCCCACTGGTTCATGGCGACCGAGCCGAGGATCAGGGCCAGTGCAACGCCAGTGGTCGGCTTGACCTGTTCACCGAGGAGCACTGCACCCAGCATCACGCCAAACAGCGGCACCAGATAGTTGCTGAGGGAGGCGAACGTCGGGCCAGCCCGCTGGATCAGCGCCATGTAAAGGAAGTAAACCAGACCGGTACAGAGGGTCCCCAGCACAATCATGGAGCTCAGCGCCTGGCTGCTCGGCATGGTCAGCGCGCTCAGGTCAGTCACAAACGGGGTAGCAATCAGCAGTTGGGTTGCAGCACAAAGCAGGATATTGCGGGCAACGATCACCGGGTGATCCTTGGCAAAGCGCTTGATCATCAACAGACCGATGGCAAAGCAGCTGGCGCCAAACAGGATGCCAATGGCACCAAGCAGACCGGCATTCATCCCCTGGGAGAGATTTGGCCAGAACAGGGTCAGGACACCGGCAAAACCGATGATGACGGAGAGCAGACCGCTCTTGGTGATGCGTTCACCAGCAATAAACAGCGGTGCAGCCAGAATGGTCACAAACGGGATACAGCCCATGATCACGGCGGTGGTGGCGCTATCAACATGCTGCTGGCCCCAGGCGACCATGATGAAGGGCATGGTGGCATCCAGCAGGGCGATCAACATATAAGTGCGCCACGGGGTGTGCTCACTCTTGAGCCGCATAAACAGGCAGAGCAGACCCAGGATCAGGCTGCCGCACAGGGCACGACCGGCTGCGACCAGAATGGGGGGCAACTCGGCAACGGCTTGGTGCATGAAAATGAACTGGGAACCCCACAACAGGCCGATAGCCAACAACAATAGATAGTTACGCATTTTAGTCTCCGACGTATTTAGCCTGCGCATTCTAGGTAATCTGCTACTATGGCAAAAATGAATTGTTGGCATTTAACTATGGCTAATATCGATGGATAGCTCACTCGCTCGTCTCGATCTCAACTTGCTCGCCGTGTTCGACATGCTGATGCAGGAACGCAACGTCACCCGGGCCGCCGAACGGCTCTACCTCTCCCAATCCACAGTCAGCCATGCGCTGGGACGGTTGCGGGTGGCGCTGGATGACCCCCTGTTTGTGATGAGCCGACGGGAGATGATGCCGACCGAGCGGGCCAAGGCATTGGCCGGTCCGGTCCGGCAGGCGCTGGCGATGCTGGAGCAGGGGTTGCGCCAGGCCAAGGGGTTCGAACCTGCCACTGCGCGGCGGATTTTCCGCATGGCCACGCCGGGGTCGGTGGAGCACGGACTGGTGCCAGTGCTGGTGGAGCGGCTGTTCCGGGCTGCCCCCCATTGTCGGCTGGAGGTGTGCGAGCTGGCCAACAGCAACTATGAGCGGGAGCTGGAGAAGGGGGAGCTGGATCTGGTGATCGGCTTTGCCGATGCCAACCACCTTTCATCCCGCCTGTGGCGGGAGGATTGGTTTCACGAGCCGCTGGTGTGTCTCTCCCCCCTTGGTAGCGAGATGCCCGATCTGTTGACCCCGGCCGAGCTGGTCAGCCGCCCTCATATCTATACATCCAGCTGGGGTCACAGTCAGGCGATGGTGGAGCTCTGGTTGGCCCGTTTCGGGGTGGAGCGGGAGTTGGGGGTCAGATTGCCGAGTTTTATGGCGGTGCCGCCGTTGATGGCGACTGGCCGCTATCTGGTGGTAGTGCCCGAGATGATCGGGCGCCACTTCTGTCGCTACTATCCGCTGCGGATGCATCAGCTGGAGCCCAGGCTCCCCATCGTCTACCTGATGGCGGGCCACCCGCTGACCGCCCACGATGAGGCGATCAGCTGGTTCAAGAGCCTGTTGCACCAGCTGGTGTTTGACCTCTATGGCGACTATGCCCTGGGCTCGCCCGCTCAACGCAGTCTGGCGAAGTAGTCGAGTCCCATGGCGTTTTTCACCTCTGCCAGCACTTCATCAGTGATGATGCGCGACTGCTCGGTTCCCTGATAGAGCAGCTCCAGCAGCATCTTTTTGTCGGCGATGGCCGCTTGGCGGCGCTCCCGCATCGGGGCGAGCAGGGTCTGCAGGCAGTCATTCAGCACCTGTTTGCAACGCATGTCGCCCAGCCCGCCGCGCTGGTAGTGGGCCTTCATCTCGGCGACCAGATCTTTATCCGGGTGGAAGGCATCCAGATAGGCGAACACCGTATTCCCCTCCACCTGACCCGGATCGCTCACCTTGAGGTGGTTGGGGTCGGTATACATGGCGAACACCGCCTGTTTGACCTCTTCGGCCGACATGCCGAGCTCGATGGTGTTGCCGAGGGATTTGGACATCTTGGCCTTGCCGTCGATGCCGGGCAGGCGGCCGGTGTCGCTCAGGATCGGCTGGCACTCGGTCAGCACCTCTTTGCCCACTAATGTATTGAAACGACGGACAATCTCGTTGGTCTGCTCCAGCATCGGCAGTTGATCTTCCCCAACCGGGACGTGGCTGGCGCGAAAGGCGGTGATGTCGGCAGCCTGGCTCACCGGATAGACCAGGAAACCGGCTGGCAGCGTGCGTTCGAACCCTTTCTGCTGGATCTCCGCTTTGACGGTGGGGTTGCGCTCCAGCCGGGCGACGCTGACCAGATTGAGGTAGTAGCAGGTCAGCTCGGCGAGGGCGGGCAGGGCGCTCTGCAGGCAGAAGGTGGTCTTGGTCGGGTCGAGGCCGACCGCCAGATAGTCTGCCATCACCTCCAGTACGTTGTCGGTCACCTTGGCCGGGTTGTGGCCGTTGTCGGTCAGCGCTTGCAGATCGGCGATCATCACGAATTGACGGTAGTGGTGCTGGGCTTCGACGCGCTGACGCAGGGAGCCGACATAGTGGCCGATGTGCAGTTTGCCGGTGGGACGATCGCCAGTCAGGATTACGGGGTTGTGCATGTCACTCTCTCCAGTTGGGTGGGCCGGGAGGCGACAAAGGGATGAAAACAGTTGACCGCCTCTCGGCGGTCACGGTGTTTTCTTTGGGAAATCTCAGATAGAAACGCGGTGCCGCCTGTTTAGGAGCAGCACCACCAGTAGTTGTGATTGAATGCGGTCATGTTCATAGCAAATCAAACTACGCCGGTTTCATTACTTCTGCAAGGGGACGACCAGCAGATCGCAGGGCACGGTATTCATCAGCTGGCGCGCGCTCGAGGTGAGCAGGCTCCAGAAGCTCTGACGATGGCCGCATACCAGCAGATCGATCTCGTACTCCTTGACTGCCTGATTGACTCGCTCGCTCAGATCGCCGCAGATCACCAGTTTCTTCTCGATGGGGTAGTCCACCGAGGCGAGGAAGGCCTCCAGCTTCTCTTTCGCTTCGGCGATCACTTGATCCTGCACGTTGTCGATGTCGATATCGATCATTTCGGTGTAGAGATCCTTGAGGTCCACATCGACATGGATAACCGACAGCTTGGCTCCGTTGGAACGGGCTCTGTCCACCGCTTTGTCGATCACCTTGCGGTTATCCTCCGACAGGTCGATCGCGGCCAGAATATGCTTGTAATAGGTTGTACCACTCATGGGATGTCTCCTTGCCGATCCTTTACCCACTATACCAATCTCTGCTGAAACTAAAATGGTGCCTTGGGCACAATTTAGGGATCTGAACGAGTTTAATTTTTGGTGGCTGGTTGCAATTGACTCAGTTAACAATCCTGTTTTGGCCATAAATTAAACAGGAGTTTGAACCAGGTCACACCCATCGGCTTGCCCGTAATCAGTGAGAGGCATAGGATAGCTCCGTGCTTCGCAATGAACACAAAACAACAAAAAGCATCTGAATACCGCTTTGGGGAGCCACGTGCTCCCTTTTGTTTTTTCTGCTCGTTTTCTTGCCGACAACCTCCCCGTTATCGCGGTACTCTGTGACTTTGCGGTTATGTTCTAGCCAACCCATTTGGAGATTGCCTCATGATCATTCGCCCACAAATTCATGGCTGCGTTGCCCGCAACTGTCACCCCATGGGTTGTCGTGCTGCCGTGCAGCAGCAGATTGCACGCATCAAGGCTGCCGGTTCATTCGCGGGGCCCAAGCGAGTGCTGGTGCTGGGGGCTTCTTCCGGTTTCGGGTTGGCATCGCGCATTGCGCTCGCCTTTGGTGCAGGTGCGGATACCATCGGCATCTCGTTCGAGCGCGGTCCCTCCGACAAGGGATTGGGCAGTGCCGGCTGGTACAACAACATCTGGTTTCGCAAGGAGGCAGAGCAAGAGGGGCGCATCGCCATCAATCTGATTGGGGATGCCTTCTCTGACGAGATGCGCCAGCGCGCTATCGATACCATCCGCCAGCAGCTGGGGCAGGTGGATCTGGTGATCTACTCGCTGGCGAGCGGCATTCGGGTGCTGCCGGACGGCACGCAAGTGCGCTCCGTACTCAAGACCACCGGCCAGCCGTTCAGCGGCTGGGGGCTGGATCTGGAGCAGGATACCCTGGTGCAGCAGTCATTGGCTGCGGCCACCCCGGAGGAGATCCGCGACACCGTCACCGTGATGGGCGGCGAGGATTGGCAGCTCTGGATGCAGGCGCTGCAGCAGGCCGACTGTCTCGCCCCCGGTGCCCAGACCGTGGCCTACTCCTACATCGGTCCCGAATCTACTTACCCTCTCTATCGGGATGGCACCATCGGCTATGCCAAAGAGCATCTGCACGCCACCGCCGAGACCATCAATTTGCAGCTGGCCGAGATCGGTGGTCATGCCTGGGTGTCGGTCTGCAAGGCGCTGGTGACCAAGGCGAGCGCCTATATTCCGGTGCTGCCGGTCTATCTGGGCCTGCTGATGGGAGTGATGAAAGAGCGCGGCGTCCATGAGGGCTGCATCGAGCAGATGCAGCGGCTGTTCGCCGCCAAGATGTACGGGCCCAATGGGGTGGTGGCCGATGGCAACCGGCTGATCCGGATGGATGACCATGAGCTCGACCCGGCCATTCAGGCCGCCGTCTCGGCGCTCTGGCCCAAGGTGACGCCGGACAATTTCCATGGGCTGGGGGATTTTGCCGGACTGCGTCAGGATTTCATGCAGCTCAATGGCTTTGAGTTGCCGGGTGTTGATTATGATGCACCGGTGGATGTCGTCTCCCTTGGCGAGCTGACACCCTGAGTTGGCAGGAACGGGATCTCCCTCTCGCTGGCGGGTTGATTCGCGGTCGGAGTGTGGCGACAATCGATACCAAATCACTGAGGAGAAACAAGATGCTGGCTCAAGCCATGATCGAGAAGTTGAACGAGCAGATTAACCTGGAGTTCTACTCCTCCAATCTCTATCTGCAGATGAGTGCCTGGTGTGAAGACAAGGGCTTCGAAGGGGCGGCGACTTTCCTGCGCCAGCACGCGGTCGAGGAGCGCCAGCACATGGAACGCCTGTTCACCTATGTGAGCGAGACCGGTGCCATGCCGCGTCTTGGTGCCATCGATGCCCCTCCCCACGAGTTCAAGTCGCTGGGTGACGTGTTCCGCACCACCCTGGAGCACGAGTACCACATTACCAAGTGCATCAATGGTCTGGCCCACGTGGCCTTCACCACCCAGGATTACTCTACCTTCAACTTCCTGCAGTGGTATGTGGCCGAGCAGCATGAAGAGGAGAAGCTGTTCAAGAGCATCGTCGACCGTCTGGGTCTGGTCGGTGAAGATGGCAAAGGCCTCTACTTCATCGACAAGGAGCTGGCCGAACTGGCCAAGGGCGCTCCGGCCAGCATCATGGACGGCAACGCCTGATAGTCATGGACACTTAGTGTTCAGCCAGTACAATAACGGCCCCTTACAACAGGGGCCGTTTTTTTAATACCGGTTGGAATGAACGCAGCTGATTTGCAGCCGGGACAATAACGGTTCTCTACAATAGGGGCCGTTTTTCTTTTGATAAGTGAGTGATGATGAAGCAGGTCGATGTGGTGGTGATTGGGGCCGGTGCGGCCGGATTGATGTGTGCGGCGCAGGCGGGCTACCGGGGCCGCTCGGTGCTGGTGCTCGACAACGCCAAGAAGCCGGGCCGCAAGATCCTCATCAGTGGCGGTGGTCGCTGCAACTTCACCAACCATCAGGCGGGTGCCCACGCTTACCTCTGCGCCAACCCTCACTTCAGCAAGTCGGCGCTGGCCCGCTACACCCAGCAGGATTTTATCGATCTGGTGGACCGCCACGGGGTCAATTATCACGAACGCACCCTGGGGCAGCTGTTCTGTCTGGAGAGCGCCAAGGAGATCGTCGATGTGCTGCTCACCGAGTGCGACTGGGCCGGGGTGACCCTGCAGTTCCAGACCGAAATTCTCACCGTCAGCAAACAGGACGAGGGCTTCCTGCTGACCACCAGCAAGGGTGAGATCGGCTGCCACTCGCTGGTGGTGGCGACCGGTGGACTCTCCATGCCCAAGCTGGGGGCTACCCCTTATGGCTTCAAGCTGGCGGAGCAGTTCGGCCTCAACGTGTTGCCGACCCGTGCCGGTCTGGTGCCCTTTACCCTCCATCAGGCCGAGAAAGAGGCGTTCGCCGATCTGGCGGGCATCAGCCTGCCGGTAGCGGTGACCGCCGAGGATGGCACCCGCTTCAAGGAGGCGATGCTGTTCACCCACCGCGGTCTTTCCGGCCCCGTCATCCTGCAGATCTCCTCCTACTGGCACGCTGGCGAGAAGATCCACATCAACTTGCTGCCTGAGCTGGATATTCCGGCCGCCCTGCGCGAGTGGGCACAGGCACACCCGGCGCAGGAGCTGAAAACCGTGCTGGGGCGCGAGCTGCCCAAGCGCTTCGTCGACAAGCTGGTGGAGCTGGGCCAGCTGGTCAGCAAGCCGATGCGCCAGTACAACGAGCGTGAGCTGGAGGCGGTGGCCAATCTGCTGGGTGACTGGCAGATCCTGCCCAACGGCACCGAGGGATATCGCACCGCCGAAGTGACCCTGGGCGGCGTCGATACCAACGAGCTCTCCTCCAAGACCATGGAGGCGCGCAAGGTGCCGGGTCTCTACTTCATCGGTGAAGTGGTGGATGTGACCGGTTGGCTCGGTGGCTACAACTTCCAGTGGGCCTGGTCCTCCGGCTGGGTGGCCGGGCAGTACTGTTGATGTCGCTGGGGCTGGTTTATCCGGCCCCGGTTTATTGGTTGGGGTATTAGTGATCGGTCGGGTTGCCGCAAGGGGGCGCAGATGCTTGAAAATCAGATGATGTTGTTGGCAGTGTTCGAACGGGCGGCGCTGATGCTGATGACCCTGTTCTTCCTGACCCGCACCCGGCCATTCCAGCGGCTATTCCAGAAACAGGATCACACTCCGGCAGAACGGGTGCTGGTCGCCACCATCTTCTGTCTGTTTGCGGTGTTCAGTACCTACACCGGCATCCCGGTGGAGGGGGCGCTGGTCAACGTACGGATCATTGCCATTATCTCGGGCGGCATTCTGTTTGGCCCCTGGGTCGGCATTCCGGCCGGGGTTATCTCCGGTCTGCACCGTTATCTCATCGATATGGATGGCCACACCTCGATTCCGTGCCTCATCGCCAGCATCATCGCCGGTCTGCTGGCTACCTGGCTGCATCTGCGCTGCCGCAAGTCGCGGCTCTGGCTCTACGGCATTCTGGCGGGGATGTTGTGTGAAGGGCTCACCATGCTGCTCATCTGGCAACTGACGGAACCCCATGCCGTGGGGGTCGAGATCGTCAGCCATATTGCTTACCCCATGATCGCCGGGGCGCTCTGCATCGGTCTGATCATCAAGCTGGTGCAGGATCTGGATGACGAGAAGGAGCTGATTGCCGCCAAGCAGGCCAAGCTGGCGCTCGATATCGCCAACAAGACGCTGCCCTTCTTCCAGAACATCGACCGCCACTCCCTCTGCCAGGTGTGTGCAGTGATCCGGGGCGAGATCAGTGCCGATGCCGTGGCCATTACCGATACCCGTGCGGTGCAGGCTTATGTCGGGGTGGGCAAGGATTACTACGAGCTGGAGGAGCACCATGCCATCAGCGGCATGACCCAGCAGGCAGTGCTGCTCGACCAGATCATCATCAACAACGATCTGCGTCAGTATCACCTCTCCGATTTCCACTCGGTCATCATTATTCCGCTGCGGGAAAATGGTGCCGTCAGCGGCACCCTCAAGATCTACTATCGCCGCGCTCACAGCATCACCAGTTCGCTGCGGGAGATGGCAGTGGGCCTCTCCCAACTCATCTCCACCCAGATAGAGGTGTCACGCATCGAACAGCTCAAGGAGATGACTCGCAAAGCGGAGTTCTCCGCGCTGCAGAGCAAGATCAACCCGCACTTTCTGTTCAATGCCCTCAATGCCATCTCATCCTTGATCCGCATCCGGCCCCAGCAGGCACGCCAGCTGATCGCCAATCTGGCGGACTATCTGCGCTACAACCTCAACAAGGGGGAGGAGCTGATCGACATTCAGGAGGAGTTGCAGCAGGTGCGCGACTATGTGGCCATCGAGCAGGCCCGTTTCGGCGACAAGCTGGAGGTGGTGCTCGATGTGGATAATGTTCACGTCGAGGTGCCGAGCCTGTTGCTGCAGCCACTGGTGGAAAACGCCATCCTGCACGGCATCCAGCCTCGCAGTGCCCCCGGGCAGGTCACCATCGAAGTGAAGCAGTTGGCGGGCGGCATCCGGGTGGCGGTGCGCGATACCGGTTACGGCATCAGCCAGGCGGTGATCGACGGGGTCGCCGCCGGTCAGGTGGAGAGCCGCAGCATCGGCCTGATGAACGTGCATCAACGGGTCAAGCTGCTCTATGGCGACGGCCTGCACCTCAAGCGGCTGGAGCCGGGCACTGAAGTGAGTTTCTATCTGCCGGATCAGGAGTCGATGCCATGCTGAGAGCCATCATGGTTGAGGATAAGTGTGTACCGCGAGAGGTGTTGTCATGCTGAAAGCGATCATTGTGGAAGACGAGTATCTGGCTCGCGAAGAGCTGGCCTATCTGGTGGGGCTGCACAGTCAGATCGAGATAGTGGCGAGCTTCGAAGATGGGCTGGCCGCGTTCAAATACCTGCAGGATCACGAGGTGGATGTGGTGTTTCTCGATATCCAGATCCCCTCCATCGATGGCCTGCTGCTGGCCAAGAATCTGCACAAGTCGAGTCACCCGCCCCACATCGTCTTCGTCACCGCCTACAAGGAGTTTGCGGTCGAAGCGTTCGAGCTGGAGGCGTTCGACTATATCCTCAAGCCCTACAACGAACCGCGCCTCATCAGCCTGCTGCAAAAGCTGGAGCAGGCGGGCAAGTCGCAGGTCGGGCAGGGGATCGAGCCGGGGACAGTACAGAATCGCACCGTCAATCTGGTGAAGGGTGAGCGCATCATCGTCACCCCCTGCGAGCAGATCTACTACGCGGAAGCCGACGAGAAGCTCACCTATGTCTACACCCGCGATGATCGCTATGTGATGACCATGACCATCAGCGAGTTTGTCAGCCGGCTGCCTGCCGAGGGGTTCTTCCGCTGCCACCGCTCCTACTGCGTCAACATCAACAAGATCCGCGAAATAGTCCCCTGGTTCAACAGTACCTATCTCATCCGGCTCCATGATCTGCCGTTCGAGGTGCCGGTCAGTCGCAGCAACATCAAGGCGTTCCGTCAGCTGATGCGGCTCTGATTGTCATTCATTCCCGCCGATCTGCATTTCATGCCTTAATCGATCGGCGCGAACTGCGTCTTGTCTATAGTGGCCCCAGTTTCCTTAAGGCCATCGACCGAGACGTATCATGACCAAAGAGATGAATCGTACCCGGTACCTGACTCTGATCGGTACCATCATCACCCAGTTTGCACTGGGTTCCGTTTATACCTGGAGCCTGTTCAACGCCCAGCTCTCCGACAAGCTGGACGAGCCGGTGAGTCAGGTCGCCTTTGCCTTTGGCCTGCTCAGCCTGTCGCTGGCGGTTGCCTCCTCCATGGCGGGCAAGCTGCAGGAGCGGTTCGGGGTGCGCAACGTCACGCTGGGTGCTGGCGTGCTGCTCGGCATCGGCTTCTTCCTCACCGCCCATGCCAGCAATCTGGCGATGCTCTATCTCTGCGCTGGCATTCTGGTCGGTTTTGCCGACGGTACCGGTTACCTGATGACCCTCTCCAACTGTGTGAAGTGGTTCCCGGAGCGCAAGGGGCTGATCTCCGCCTGCTCCATCGGTGCCTACGGCCTCGGCAGCCTTGGCTTCAAGTACATCAACCTGCTGCTGCTTTCCAGCAACGGTCTTGAGACCACCTTCCAGCTGTGGGGGCTGATCGCCATGTCCATGGTGCTGGTGGGCGGCATGCTGATGAAGGATGCGCCCAAGCAGGCCGCCTCCGTGCAGCAGAGCGAGAGCCGCGACTTCACCCTGGCCGAGGCGATGCGCAAGCCGCAATACTGGATGCTGGCGCTGATGTTCCTCACCGCCTGCATGAGCGGTCTCTACGTCATCGGCGTGGCCAAGGATATCGGTGAGAAGATGGTGGGTCTGCCCGCCGTGGTGGCCGCCAACGCCGTCGCCATCATCGCCATGGCCAACCTGGGTGGCCGTCTGGTGCTGGGTATCCTCTCCGACAAGATGTCCCGCATCCGGGTCATCACCATCGCCCAGCTGATTACCCTGGCGGGCATGGCGCTGCTGCTGTTCGTGCCGCTCAATGCCAACCTGTTCTTTGTGGCGGTGGCCTGTGTGGCGTTCAGTTTCGGTGGCACCATCACCGTCTATCCCTCGCTGGTGAGCGACTTCTTCGGTCTCAACAACCTGACCAAGAACTACGGCGTCATCTATCTGGGCTTTGGTCTGGGCAGCATCATCGGCTCCATCGTGGCTTCCCTGTTTGGCGGCTTCATGGCGACCTTCAACCTGATCCTGGTGTTGCTGGTGGTGGCGCTGGTGCTCTCCCTCACCATCCGTCTGCCCGCCCCCGTGGCTCTGACTTCCGAACGGGCCTGATCAGTCATCCCTTCGTACTGCCAGCAATCGCAAAGACCCGGGCCATGCCCGGGTCTTTGCATTTCCGATGGTCGATCAGCGTGGCGCTAGCCACAGCAGCTGGCGGGCCTGACGGCAGGTCTCCTCCACCATTGGCCAGTCGTCACCGGTCACCGTGATATGGCCCATCTTGCGGCCGGGGCGGGGTTCGCCCTTGCCGTAGAGGTGCAGATTCAGGCCGGGCAGCGCCAGCAGTGCGGCCCAGTCGGGTGTGCCGTTCTGCCAGAGATCCCCCAGCAGGTTGATTAACAGGGCGGGGCGCACGGCGATCTGCTCTGGCAGCGGCAGATCGCAGAGGGTGCGCACCTGCAGCTCGAACTGGCTGCATGCGGCGTTGTCGAGGCTGGGGTGGCCCGAGTTGTGGGGGCGGGGCGCCAGCTCGTTGACCAGCAGTCGTCCCTCCACCAGAAAGAACTCTACCGTCAGCACCCCGACGTAATCGAGGGTTGCGATGATGTGTTTGGCGATCTCTTTGGCTTCGCTCTCGAGCGCCGGCACATTGGCCGGGGAGCGGGTCTGATCGAGAATGCCGCCGCTGTGCCAGTTCTCTACCAGCGGCAGGGCGCAGATGGCGCCGCTCTGGCTGCGGGCCAGGGTAAGGGCAAACTCCCCCTCCTGCGCCAGCCGTTGCTCCAGCACGCAGGGCACACCACTGCCTGCCAGCGCCGTCGCCAGCTCATCCAGATCGCTCACCTGCCACTGTCCCTTGCCGTCGTACCCCTCGCGGGCAGTCTTGAGGATGGCGGGGAAGATTTCGCTGGCCTGTGCGGGGATGGGCTCTTCCGGCAGTAGCGCCAGATAGGGGGCAACCGGGATGTTGGCTCCGCGCAGAAAGGCTTTCTCCTCGCGGCGATCCTGACAGATGCGCACCGCGCTGGCGGCCGGGCGCACCGGCTTTTGTTTTTCGAGCAGGGCGAGAGTGGCGGCGGGCACGTTCTCGAACTCGCAGCTGATGGCCTCGCAGCGGCTGGCCAGATTGAGCAGGGCGGTCTGGTCGTCATAGGGGGCGACAATATGGTGATCGGCGGCAGCCCCGGCGATGCTGGCCGGGTCGGGATCAAGCACTACTACCTTGTAGCCGAGGCGGTGGGCGGCCATCACGAAGTAGCGGCCGAGCTGGCCGCCCCCCAGCATGCCGAGGGTGGCGGGTGGCACTATCATGTCGGCTCCTCCAGTTGCAGTGCCAGCACCCGATCTCGCTCGTGGTTGCGGAAGTCGTCGAGCTGCTGCCGGTAGCGGGGGGCGTCGTCATCCCGCGCGACCGAGAGCAGGGAGACCGCAAACAGGGCGGCGTTGGCAGCCCCCGCCTCGCCGATGGCGAAGGTGGCGACCGGCACCCCTTTAGGCATCTGCACGATGGAGAGCAGGGAGTCCATCCCTTTGAGATGGCGGGAGGGAATGGGCACTCCCAGCACCGGCAATGTGGTCTTGGCAGCGACCATGCCCGGTAGGTGGGCGGCGCCACCGGCTCCGGCGATGATGGCGCGCAGGCCGCGCTCGCGGGCAGTGGCGGCATACT
Source organism: Aeromonas sp. MdU4 (assembly GCF_041929505.1). Taxonomy (NCBI): domain Bacteria; kingdom Pseudomonadati; phylum Pseudomonadota; class Gammaproteobacteria; order Aeromonadales; family Aeromonadaceae; genus Aeromonas; species Aeromonas sp. MdU4. The sequence goes on from NZ_JBHFMW010000014.1 coordinate 96,774, forward strand.
CGAACAGCAGATCCGGGGTGCGATGGGCTGAGACCACCCGCGCCTCGTAGGGTACGCCGTGCTCCTTGAGGATGCGGGCGGCAGCCTGCAGCACGGGCCAGTCGGAGTCGGAGCCCATTACCAGGCCGATCAGGGGAGGGGTGTTCATTTTTTCTGAATCCTTGTTGTTAAACGTTTGTTTTTGGTAAACAAAAAGAGCTGGCAAGCCGGCTCAGAATTTCTCGGGTCGCACGATTTCGACCGGTTGCAGAAAGGCGATCATGGCGTAATCGGGGTAGTAACGATTCTGCAGGTGGGCCAGCAGCCGCTCCGCCTGCTCCCGGCTGCAGATCGCCTCCAGCCGGATGTTGCCGCTCTCGCTCCAGCTGGCGTTGCGCTCGCCATGATCCCCCCGGCCACGGGCATCTGTGATGGTGTAGCCGCGCAGCCCCTCGCGGGTGAGGGTGCGCAGCAGGGTAGGCTCCAGATTGGCTTCCGTGATGATGGTCAGCAGGGTGCGGGTCTCGGTCTGCATGTGGCTACTCCGTGAAGTGGCGGGCCCAGCTGTGGTAGAGCGGGATCCCCAGCATGATGTTGAACGGGAAGGTGACCCCCAGCACGGCGCTGAGGGAGAGCCCCGGGTTGGCCTGAGGCACGGCGATGCGCATGGTGGCAGGCACGGCAATATAGGAGGCGCTGGCCGCCAGGGTCGCCAGCAGGGTCAGGCCGCCGAGGGAGAGTCCCATCAGCTGGCCAGCCGCCAATCCCAGTCCCGCGGAAGCGAGCGGCATCAACAGGGCGAAGCCGAGCAGGAACAGACCGTGACGGCGCAGATCCTGACACTGGCGGGCGACGATAAGGCCCATCTCCAGCAGGAACAGCGCCAGCGCTCCCTTGAACAGGTCGACAAACAGCGGTTTGAGCGGGGCAATCCCGTCCGGCCCGGCCAAATAGCCGATGGCCATGCCGCCCAGCAGCAGGGTCACCCCTTTGCCAAGGAAGGTCTCGTGGGCCAGCATGCGCCAGCGGGTTTCGCGGCTGATGCCACGGGCCAGCACTATGCCCACCAGAATGGCCGGGATCTCCATCACCGCGAGGAAGATGGAGAGCTGGGATTCGAAGCTGATGCCCCGTTCGGTGAGCCAGTTCACCCCGACCGCGAAGGTGGCGACGCTGACCGAGCCGTAGTGGGCGGCGGCGGCGGCGGCATCCACCCGGTTCATCTTGAGGCGCAGCACGGCAAAGCCGAGCAGTGTCTGCACCACGCCAAGCAGGATCACCAGTGCCAGTTGCGGCAGCAGAGGTTGCAGGGATTGCTGGGCCAGACCGACGCCTCCCTTGAGGCCGATGGCCAGCAGCAAAAAGAGGGAGAGGGTGTCGTAGAGGGCGGGTGGCAGTTTGAGCTCGGAGTGCACCAGACCGGCCAGCAGACCAAACAGAAAGAAGAGAACAACGACGTCCAGCATGATGGCTCGCAGGGCAGTTCAGATAATGGTTGCATGCTAGAGCTCGCAATGTTTCGATAAAATCAGATTCTCGCTGATGGTTGTTCGGTAAAAACTGATAGGGAACGGCATGCTCAACTACAAACAGCTCTACTACTTTTGGCATGTGGCGCGCAGTGGCAGCGTGACGCAGGCCGCCGAACAGCTGCATCTTACGCCGCAGACCATCAGCGGTCAGGTGGCCGAGCTGGAGCAGTCCCTCGGGGTGGCGCTGTTTAACCGGGTGGGGCGGCGTCTGGTGCTGACCGCCGCCGGACGGCAGGCGCAGGAGCAGGCGGGGGCTATTTTCTCGCTCGGCGCCGAGCTGGAGCACACCCTGCGCCACGCCAGTCAGGAGTTGACCATGCAGGTGGGGATCGCCGATTCGGTACCCCGTACTCTGGCGTTCGAGCTGCTGGCCCCCGCCATGGCGCTGGCGACCCCGCTGCGGCTGGTGTGTCACGAGGAGCGGGCCGAGCAGCTGTTCAGCGAGCTGGCCCGCCACAAGCTGGATATGGTGCTGATCGATCGCCCGCTTCCTCCCGACAGCGGGGTGCGCGCCTATAACCATGAGCTGGGGCGCAGTCCGCTGGCACTGTTTGCCAGCCCCGAGCTGGCGGCGCGGGCGCGGGACGGTTTTCCCGCTTCGCTGGAGGGGTTGCCGCTGCTGATCCCCGGAGAGAAGTCGGCCACCCACGATCGGCTGCTGGAGTGGTATCGCCAGCAGGGCATTCATCCCCATCTGGTGGGGCAGTTTGATGACTCCACCCTGATGAAGTCGTTCGGCAAGGCGGGGATGGGGATCTTCCCGGCGCCGCTGGCGATGGCCGACGAGATTGGCCGCCTCTACGGGGTGGAGCGAATTGCGACCCTGACCGAGGTGACCCTCTCTTACTATCTGGTCTCGGCCGGGCGGCAGCTTTCCCACCCCGGGGTACAGGCGGTGATGGAAGGGGCGAGAGAGCGGTTGCTGGCGCTGGAAAAGAGTAAATAGAAATCTGGATGGCTATACATCCAACCCTGCCCTGCCTATAATCCTCCCGCTTTGGCGCATCATGCTTAATAGGGAATCCGGTGAAAATCCGGAGCTGGCGCGCAGCGGTAAGGGGGAACGAAGCGACATCAGGGCACTGCCGTCAGGTGGGAAGCCGTCGCCGTAGGCCATCAGCCCCCCAGCCCGAAGACCTGCCAAAGTTCGTATTTCGGGCCGAGAGACATCGGCCACGAAGTAGATGCTTACGCGAACTTAAGGATCTCTCATGTCGAATAAATTTCTGGCGGCGGCCCTGTTGCCAACGGCGGCATTTGCCCAGCAGCTGACCATTCCTGTCAATCCCACCATGGTGGTGACGGCCACCCGCGTCGTCCAACCTGCCTCCAGTGTGCTGGCGCCGGTCAATGTGGTGACCCGGGACGAGATCGATCGTCTGCAGGCCCAGACCGTGACCGATGTGGTCAAGACCCTGCCCGGCGTGGAAGTGGTCAGCAATGGTGGCCGTGGCCAGACGAGCTCGCTGCGGGTTCGTGGCGGTACCTCCTCCCAGACGCTGGTGCTGGTGGACGGGGTGCGTAGCGCCTCGCTGACCGCCGGGATGACCGAACTCAACAACCTGCCGCTCAATCAGGTGGAGCGGATCGAATATATTCGCGGCCCGCACGCCACCATCTATGGCTCCGATGCCATCGGCGGGGTGATCAACATCATCACTCGCCCCGACAAGGGCGCGAGCGAGCACCAGTTCAATGTCGGGGTTGGCTCCCATCAACAGCGTCAGGCCTCTTTCAGCAGCACAGAGCAGATAGGCGAGGCGGGTCAGTTCAAGGTAGCCGGTGGCTTTGATGATGAAGAGGGCTACAACGTACACCCCCTGCCCGGTATCAACGATGGTGACCAGCATGGTCACCGTGGCTATAACGCCATGCTCGACTATCAGCAGGCATTGGGTAGCAACTGGGATCTGTTCGGCGCAACCCGCTGGTTCCGCAATATTGCCCAGTACGATCGCTCTTCCGAGGCGTCAGCCTGGGGCCCTGCCCTGCATCAACGCAACGAGTCATGGAACGAAAACCAGAGTTATCAGCTGGGTTCCCGCTATCACAACGAGCGCTATCTGAGCGAGCTGCGTGGTGCCTTTTCCAAGCAGGATGCCTACGACTATCCGGACAGCAGTGGCCGCGATCAGGCCAATGACCGGACTTATACCCGCCAATACAGTCTGAACTGGGTCAACAGCCTCAAGCTGAATGAGCTGTGGACGCTTGGCGGCGGGGCGGACTGGCAGCGCGACATGCTGGACGATCGCTCCCGCTCCTCCGGCTCCACGTATCCGGCCGATGCCAAAGAGCGCGACAACACCGGCCTCTATGCCCTTGCCCAGTTCGACAACCAGACCTGGCAAGCCGAGCTGAGCGGCCGTAGCGATGACAACGAGCAGTTTGGTCGCCACAACACCTGGCAGACCGGCGCAGGTTGGCGCTTTGTTGAGGATTACCGCCTGAGCGCCCGTTACGGTACCGGTTTCCGCGCGCCTACCTTTAATGACCTCTACTACCCGGGCTCTGGCAATCCCAACCTGAAACCGGAAGAGTCGAAGAGTAGCGAGCTGATGCTGGACGGCCAAACCGCCGGTGTTGAGTGGCGTATGACCGGTTATCGCAATGACTTCGAGCAGATGATCCAGTGGGCGCCGGTTGACCCTAATAATGACAGTGGCCTCTGGATGCCACAAAACGTGGAGCAAGCCTCCATCAAAGGGATTGAGCTGGAGGGGGAGTTTGACACCGGCTGGCTGAGCCATCGGGTCTCTGCCGAGTATAAGGATCCCAAAAACAAGGTGACCGACAAGCAGATACAGCTGATCTCTCGCAAAGGGGCCAAGTGGGTGACTCAGGCACAGTGGCAGCAGTTTGATGGTTCATTGAGCTGGATCTATCAGGGTGAGCGCTATAGCGATACCGCCAACACCCAGACGCTGGGTGGTTACAGTCTCTGGAACCTGGTGGTCGGCTACAAGGTAACCCCGGCGCTCAAGGTGTCTGGCAAGGTTAACAACCTGCTGGACAAACATTACCAGACGGCAGCTGGCTACCCTGCCGATGAGCGTGCTTACTACGTGACGATGGATTATTCGCTCTAAGCTGGTTTCGGCCGAGCAGAAAAATCAGGGGCCCTGCCATTGGCAGGGCCTTTTCTATTGGCGGCAGGCGGGAGTATGATCGCCGCCTTGCAGCAAAGGGGAGCTCAAGTGGCCAATATTCTCGTGTTTGATTCCGGTATGGGTGGCCTGACCATCTATCGCGAGATCCGTCGCGTCTTGCCGGCACACAACTATTTCTACTGCTTCGACAATGCCAACTTCCCCTATGGCGAATTGAGCGAGCCAGCCTTGATTGCCGCTTGTTCCCGCTTGGTCACTACCATGGTGGCACGCCACCAGATCGATCTGGTGGTGATCGCCTGCAACACGGCCAGTACCATAGCGCTGCCTGCCCTGCGGGCGGCACTGGAGATCCCTGTCGTGGGGGTGGTGCCTGCCATCAAGCCCGCCGCCGCACAGACTCGCAACGGTTGTATCGGTCTGCTGGCCACTCCGGGCACGGTTAGTCGCGACTATACCCATGAGTTGATCGCCCAGTTTGCTCCCGGCAAGCGGGTGCTGCTCAAGGGCACCACCGAGCTGGTAATAGAAGCCGAACACAAGCTGGCGGGTCTGCCGGTCAATATGGCGTTGCTGCGTGAAGTATTGGCCGACTGGCTGGAGGGAGAAGAGAAGCCGGATACGCTGGTGCTCGGTTGCACTCACTTCCCGTTACTCAATGAAGAGATTGGGCAGCTGATGCCGCAATGTCAGCTAATCGATTCCGGCAGTGCTGTTGCCAAACGGGTGGCCTGGCTGCTGGCTAATGAAAGGAAGGAAGAGTCGCCATCGGCTGATGGGGATGGGGTTCTCGCCAAGGCATATTGCACCCGGCTGGATGGGGAGGCCCAAAAACTGACAGCCCCCTTGCAAGCATGGGGGCTGTCATCACTGGAAGAGGTGGGATTCTGACGAGGGCTCAAGCCTCGACTTCGCCACCCTCCTTCTCCTCTTTATCTCGTTTGTCGTTCGCTTCACGCACCTTGAGGGTGCGCTGCTGATACTCTTTGTCATTCAATGCAGCAATCGCCTTGGCGGCATCGGCGGCAGGCATCTCCACGAAACCGAAACCTCTGCGCTTGCCGGTTGCCTTGTCCTTCATCAACCGCACGGAAATGACCTGGCCCTGTTCGGCAAACAACTCGCGCACTGCAATCTCGTTGGCACGATAAGGCAGGTTGCCTACATATAAGGTGCAAGTCTCCTGATTGGCGACCGCTTCGCTTGCATCTGCAGGGGTTCGCTTCAGGAACAGCGGTACCACGAAACCGCCAATTGCCAGACCCGCTGCAAAAATGACTTCCGCTTTCAAAGAGAATTGCAGGGCCTGGGCAACCAGGTAGCCAACCACTGCCAATACCAGAGCAAGGATTGCGGCCTGCATATAGACGGGAAACTTGGATAAATTCATCTTAAAAGACCTTTTGTAAATGAAAGCAAAAAAGGTGCAACACTGTATTCACCTCCATGGTAACCAGCTTTCCTGATTGGCGCTACCATGGTCCACTCGGAAGAGGTTATCGGCTCCAGTATGGCACTCCCAAGGGCTCTGGCTGCGATATAAATGACGCTAAAAGGGGAGTGGAACTACTGGATTGTGGATAACCTTGTATATATACACTGAATAAGCTGTTTCTAATTGAATAATTTGAAATTTTCGTGATTTTCTTCAAAAAAACTATTGTCATCCCGGCGCGGCTCCCTATAATGCGCCCCTACCAGCACGGCGGAACACGCCGAACTGATGAGCTAGCTTCCTTGTGAAGCCGGCGCCGAAAGAAAAGCGAAAACAATCGCTTGACTTTCGAAGTGAGGAGCGTAATATACGCCTCCTCAACGCGACAAGCGTGACGCTCTTTAACAATTTGAATCAAGCAATCTGTGTGGGCACTCACAGCATCGAACATCAAAAACAATTTTTGATTTTCAA
>NZ_JBHFMW010000015.1:0-52745 GCF_041929505.1 Aeromonas sp. MdU4
GACATCATAAAAAAGGCCGCCGCGTACTTTGCTCAGGAGTCACTGCCAAGTACGCGTGGATAGCCAACCAGCAGGACCTCTATCCCATTTCCGTTATCTGTCGTGTGCTGGAGGTCTCTCGTGCGGGCTTCTACCACTGGCGCCAGCGTCCACAGTCACTGCACCAACAAGAAGATGAACGACTCAAGGTCGCCATTCGGGCTGCTCACAGCAAAACGCGCCAGACCTATGGCGCAGCGCGTTTACAAGCTGAGTTGGCCGCCGAAGGATTTTACGCTGGGCGGGACCGAATTGGGCGATTGCGCCGTGAAATGGGGTTGTCTTGCAAACAAAAGCGCAAATTCAAGGCGACAACCCATTCTGCTCATTCCCTGCCTGTGGCGGAGAATCTCCTTGGTCAGGTCTTTGCGCCGACGAAGCCCAACGAAGTCTGGACCGGTGATATCACCTATATCGCCACCGACGAAGGCTGGCTTTATCTGGCTGGTCTCAAGGATGTGTTTACCTGTGAGATAGTGGGTTATGCGATGGGAGAGCGAATGACCACCGGGTTGGTCAGTCAGGCGCTGTTTCGGGCTGTGCAGCAGAAGAGGCCACCTGTTGGGCTTATTCATCACACAGACCGGGGCAGTCAGTACTGTGCCAAGACTTACCGGGCTCTCCAGGTACAATTTGGCATGCAGACCTCCATGTCACGCAAGGGGAACTGCTTCGACAATGCCCCGATAGAAAGCTTCTGGGGGTCTCTTAAAAATGAACTGGTTCACCACCATAGATTCAAGACGAGAGCGGAGGCCAAGGCAGCGATTCAGGAATACATAGAGATTTTTTACAACCGCCAACGTCGGCATTCACGACTTGGCAATGTCAGCCCGGCGGAGTTTAACAAGAGGTATTGGAGAACAGCTCAGGCTGCTTGATCCGGGACTGTCCGATCTTGTCAGGACACCTCACATTTCAATATAACGACCAAGCAAGCGTGTGCTGACCTGGCATTAATCCGCAAGCGTGTCGACATTATCGAAAGCGAATGGCAGCGCATGGACTTTGTTCGGTGTGGACTGCCTCAGTTCCAGGTGCGCGTGCTGTGCATTCACCCCCACTGGTTGGACTTGCGTAACAATCCGGTTCGACGGCGAGAGGGGCGGTCAATATCCGACCGTGAGATTGCGACGCTATGGCGCACGCTAGTGGCGACCCGCTGGTGCAGTCTCAATTTACACCCCACGAACCTGGCACGAGAGGCCAGTGAAGTGCGCTCCGGCGAATTGATGGGGTGAGGTAAGGAACAATTACATGGTTTTTTCGATGCTCGTATGGTTACTGCGATGCTTGTTTATCGCCGAGTTGTTGATGATGGCCGGCTATATCCTCAGTCGGTAATACCGCGCGTCAGGGGGAGTCAGCTCACGATGACATTCAATGTGGGATAATTACATGAAATTCGAGCTTAAGTCTGTTTTGCTCTTTGGTCTTTTGGTGGCGCCAATTTTGGCCTGCTCACTGGTTGTGGTCTATTCCCAGTCTGTGCTTGCTCGTCAGATATCACCCCCGCGCCAGGCGCTCATCGCTTATGGTTTCGGCAATATCAACAGCTCCTGGAACGAGAGCCATACATTTGATGTTGCCCGACTGGATTCCCACTGCTGTGGTGAATATATCGTGCAGGCGCCGTTCAGCCACGAGGTGGGTCACTATGGCCCTCTTGGTTACTATGCCGATGGTGTTTGCAGCTCGGTTTATTGTGGTGCTGACCCACTCGACGTCGAGCGGGGGTGGAATAGCAACATTATCCCTGCCTGGCCCGCTGAGAATACCTGCCTGGATGCCATGCTATCAACAAAAGTCACGTTCTGACCCGCTTTCGCTTAACCGCGGTAGGTGAATATTGTGTTCGCATCGGGTGCCACTCGTCATGTGAACCATTTCACGCTGTCGCTGTCATTATCTAGCGACGAAGATGTCACACTGACTTGTGTGACGTGCGCTTGTGGCTCGGTTTTGTGAGCGGCGCTAATGTCTTATGTGCTTTGCATCGGGAGGGGGAGAATGAGGTATTCGGTTATCTCTTGGTTTGGCTCTACCGCCTTACTAATGATGCAAATCTCCAGTATGTGATGTCATTTATGCCGCGGCTCAAGAAGGAAAACAGAAAGTGAAAGGGAAATTAGTGGTTATTGTCGCCATGCTAAGTATTGCTAGCGCAAATGGATTTGCTGTCGCGACGGAAAAGACACCAAACCTCAAAGAGGTCGCGCCTTACCCGCCGGCAGAGAAAGGCCAGGTTCGTCACGTTATTTTACTACCTGCGGTCGACAACGAAGATAACTTTCAAGTAGAGCTCGCTATGGGTAAAACCATGACGGTCGATTGCAACAGTTACACGATGGGTGGACACCTGGAGACCAACACAATACAAGGATGGGGCTACGACTACTTTGTACTAACCCGCGTGAGTCAATTGGCATCAACCATGATGGCTTGTACCGACAATTCCCAAAGAGACGCCTTTGTGGCAATCCAGAACGCCAACCGTTTTGAGCGCTATAACAGTAAACTGCCAATTGTTGTTTATACCCCAAAAGACGTTGAAGTGCGTTACCGTATCTGGACCGCAGGCGATACGTTTAGGTCGGCGGAAGTAAAATAATCCTGTGATGTACCTTGGTTCTGCAGTCCAAAAGGGGCCGTGTGTTTATCACGTCCACATCACCCCTCAGGCGATATCTGGTGCTCTTGGACACATGATGTTGGTATGTCGAAAAGCTAAAAAAAACGATAGAAGGAAGCGCCCACCAAGGCCGCTTCCTTTTTGTTTGGCAGGTCATCCCTCAGTAACAAACGTCGCCCACGCATCCATCATGGGCCTGCGCTGGTCCAGCAAGTCAGTTCGGTGGTACGCAGCCTCGACTTTGTTCTGGATGAGATGCGCGAGTGCTCGCTCTGCCAAGTCCCTGGGGTAGCCTTGTTCACTACACCAGTCTCGGAACGTTGAGCGAAAGCCGTGAGCGGTGGCCAGCCGACCCGGCGTCGAACTTGGGGCCTCTACTCGTCTGAGCAGGGTCGTCAACGCCATATCCGTCAGTGGCACCTGTTTGCGTGGGGAAGGGAACACCCATTCTCCATGTAGCCCCCGTACCTTTTCTAATACGGCCAGCGCCTGAAGAGATAACGGAACGCGGTGCACGACTTGCGTCTTCATCCTGTCAGCCGGAATGGTCCAGATCCCGGCATCTAGGTCGAGCTCATCCCATCGCATTTTTCTGGCCTCGCCAGAGCGGCAGGCCGTGAGGATGACAAACGAGAGCAGTGCACGGCTGACATCAAAGCGTGCTGCATTCGCCAAGTGCTGTTGGTAGAACGCTGGCAGTATCCGCCAATCCATCGCTGGTTGGTGCTGGGTGCGAATGGCCTTACTGGGCTGCAGTGGCAAGAGGTTATCCACGACATCGACAGGGTTTGCTTGGCAAAATCCGTGGGCCCACGCCCAAGCCATCACTGCATGTAGTCGTTGTTTCACGCGGGTTGCGGTTTCCGGGATCTCCAGCCAAATAGGTTGTAGTACGCTGGCGATATGGGCCGGGGTAATGGTATCAATGGGCTGCCGACCGATGATCGGGAAGGCATACTGCTCCAGAGTAGAGATCCACTGCTTCCCATGTTTGGGATTTCGCCAACCGGGGAGCTTTTGCTCGTGTGTCTGACGAGCTGCCATCTCTACCGTAGGTATGGCTGGCTTATTGGCTTTTTCTTTCTTTATCTCTAGGGGGTCGAGTCCCTTGGCCAATTGTTCGCGCATCAGGCGGGCTTGGTGGCCCGCCTCAGCGATGGAAATTTCAGGATAGATGCCGAGGCCCGCGTTGCGGCGCTTGCCGGTAACAGGGCTGACATAGCGAAATACCCATTTCCCACGACCTTTTGTGGTGGAGGGGTGCAGCGTAAGGCCGATAATGCCGCCATGTGGAATGGGTTTGTCATCGGGTTTGATGCTACGGGCTTTCGCATCAGAGAGGAGTGCCATAACAGCTCCTTAGTTAATATCACGGTGTGCCATGCAGCATGCCATATCGGGGTGGTTATGGTTAAGTTTGATTGGACATGGATGAACAGTGTTTAGATGTAAGTGCATGATATGGAGTGGTTAAATGAATTTAGTTGGCGTGTGCCAGACTTATTTGTAGCGGTCGTCCGCTCCGCCACTAATTTGAAAGGCCTTCCTGACTGGGAAGGCCTTTTTGCTATGGGCGATTTGCCCATTAGCCCACAGAGTTGCACACCAGAACAAACCCCAAAGCCCGGTCCCTCAGACCGGGCTTTGGGGTTTTCAGCCTATTGGAGACCCCAATAGTGGCTTTTGCCAGGGGGAAGGGCGCTGGCAGGCATGTTATTCCCTTCTTATGGTGTGCAATCACCGTTATTTTTGCGTCATTCATAACCATTTGTGCTGAATTACTCGTAGCCACCCACCGCCTTCACTCAGATTTAGTCCCACAGGTAAGTTCCATATTGACCACTCCATCTTCCATCTGGACGTCGATCTTGAAGCCGAGCCGCTTGGCGAGGTTGACCATGCCGCGATTGCTGGGCATGGTCATGCCGGATAACTGGCCAATCCCCTGTTCTTTGGCGTAACGGATGATCTTCTCCATCATCAATTTGCCGAGCCCCACCCCTTTTAGGTCCGATCGCACCAGAATGGCAAACTCGGCATCGCTCAGATCCGGGGTCGAGATAGCGCGCACCACGCCAAGGATCTGATCCTGCAGATTGCCATCCTGACCTACTGCAACGAATGCCATCTCCCGGTCGTAATCGATCTGGGTCATACGGGCCAGCTCTTCATGGCCAAGTTCACCCACATCGGCGAAGAAGCGCTTGTACCTGTCTTCATCGGAGACTTGCAGTACGAACTGTTTGTGAGCCGGTTCATCTTCCGGCCGGATCGGGCGCAACAGGATGTGACGCTGATCTTTAAGCCAGGCACCTTCTTCCAGTTCGGTGGGATAGGGACGGATCGCCAGCCGGTTGCTGGCCGGGAGTGCGGGGTCAGCCAGCGTGAGGCTGGCATCCAGTACCACCATTTCGGCACCGCACGCTTGCAGCGGGTGCAGATCCAGCTCCTGGATCTCCGGAAAGGCGAGCAATAGCTCGGAGAGTTGGCAGAGCACCTGACCGAGGGCATCGATATCCAGTCGCTCCGGCGTCGCCTGTTCGCGGATCTTGCGGCTCTTGAGGGCACCGATGATCTGATAACGAGCCAGTGCCTGATTGAGCGGTGGTAACGCCGCGACCATCTCCTGCGGCTCGGCGCCTGATTCACCCAGCAGAATGACGGGGCCAAAGATGGCGTCTTGCTGGATCCGCACCCGCAGCTCGAGGCCGCCGCTGCGGCGGGCCATCCGCTGTACCAGCAAGCCTTCGATGCGGGCGCCCGGATCGTGTTGTCTGACCCGATCCAGAATGGCATCTGCGGCCTGCGCCACTTCGGCCGAGGTGCGCAGGTTGAGCACTACGCCGTGCACGGCAGACTTGTGGAGGATATCTGGCGAGCGCAGCTTCACTGCCACCGGATAGCCGATCTGCTCGGCGGTCAGGGTTGCCTCGATGGCGTCGGTAACGATCCAGGTGGGCAAGGTTGCGAGGCCCGCAGCCTGCAAGATGGGATGGACCAGATGGGTATCCAGTCTCAGTTGTTTGCGCTCCTGAGCTTGGCGGATCAGCTGCTGGCAGAGCTCGACATTGAGCTGGTTGCCGTGCAGGGAGGCGGGGGTCTCCATCAGCTGTTTCTGGTTGCGACGGTATTCCACCATGTGCATGAAGGCGGCCATGGCGCTTTCCGGCGTGCGGTAGGTCGGGATGCCCGCCTCGGTAAAGAGTTTGCGCCCCTCCTGCGCCGAATATTCGCCCGCCCAGTTGGTAAGGATATTGAAACGGCGCGCTCGGGGGTGCTGTTTCAGATGGGCGATAAGATGGCTGGCCAGCGGTGCGCTCGGTGCCGTGAGCGAGGGAGCGTGGATAATCAGGATGGCGTCGATGCCATCTTCCTGCAGCACGCTGTCCAGCGCCTCCTGATAGGTGGTGATGGTGGCATCGCTGCCGATATCGAGCGGCAGGCGAGCCAGTTTGCCGCCGCGCTCCAGCAGCACATCCACCGCCATATTGGCCAGCCCGCGGCCATTGGAGATGATGGCGAGCCGCTCCCCTTTGAGGGTCATGGAGTGGCTCAGGGTTTCGACCGCGGCAAACAGTTCATGGGTATCCCGCACCCGCAGCATACCGGCGCGGCGGATGGCGGCATCATAGACATTGTCGAGGCCGTGGGCCGGATCGTGGCGCCCGCTTTTCAGCACCAGGATCGGCTTGTTGCGCGAGGCTGCCCGGGCCGCCGAGAGAAAGTGGCGGGCGTCGTGCAGCTTGTCCATATAGATCAAGATGGCGCGGGTGACGCTGTCGCGGGAGAGTTGATCCAGCAACTGGCCGAAGTCGATGTCGCAGTGATCGCCAAGGGAGATGAAGGCGGAGAAGCCCAGTTCATGCTGCTTGGCCCAATCCAGAATGGTGGTGCTGACGGCGGCGGATTGCGACAGAAAGGCGACCTGCCCAGGCCTCGCGGCAATGGGCGAAAAGCTGGCGTTGATCCCCTGGCCGGGCAGCAGCATCCCCATGCTGTTGGGGCCGAGCAGGCGAATGCCATATTGCTTGCAGACCCGTTTCAGATCCAGCCGCTCCTCTGGGGAGAAGTCGGCGGCCAGTATGATGGCAGCTCCCGTTCCCTTTTGGCCGAGCGCCTCCAGCAGTGGCAAGACCCGCTCCCGCCGGGTGCAGATGATGGCAAGATCCGGGGTCAGCGGCAGGCTGGCGACATCGGGATAGGCCAGTACGCCAGCGATGGCCTTGTTACGCGCGGTGACGGGGAGGATAGGCCCTTTGAACTGGCCCGCCAGCAGGTGGCGCACGATCACATGACCCGCCTTGAGCGGGTCGGTCGAGGCGCCGATCACGGCGATTGATTGGGGTTTGAACAGCCGATCCAGACCGCTTGCTTTCATGGGTACTCCCGACAAGAGGGGGAAGATACCAGTCTAATGCGCCTTTGCTGCGGGTTCTGTGACCGGATCCTGATCACCGTTTGTTCAGGGCATTGGCACGCAGATAAAAGCGCAGTTCCCCCTGCACCCGGCGAATTGCGCCCAGGTGACGCTCCTGCAGATAGATATCCTGCTCACGGTCCAGTGCTGTACTGGGAACGCCCATGCTTTGCAGATATTCGCCAAACAGGGTCGAACCCTTGATCTCTACCAGATGCTGTTTCATGGCTCTCCTCCCTGTGCCTTGGTGTTTGTTGATGAACACCCAGTCTGCAATGACCTGCCGGGTTTGCCTATTGTCACTTTTGACATGAGATTTGACACGAGAGAGCTCACACATCTCTCAGTGCTGGCAGCTGAGAGGCGCTGGCTGGCGTTATAGTATGGCGAGGAATAGGGCACGGATGGTGCAGATGGTGCACAGGATGAGCAGAGTCTGGCTGTGGTGCATGGCATTGTGGGCGGTTGGCGTATCGGCAACCGAGCAGCCTATCCGTGCCTGGAATCTGCTGCTGGATCACCCCAACCCCGCCGTCGTCCAGTTGCTACGGATCTCTCTCGATCTCACCGTACCCGAGTATGGCCCCTATCGGCTGGTTCCCAGCCCGCAGATGGAGCAGGGACGGGTGGTGAAGGAGCTGCGCAGTGGCGAGCTGGTTCAGATTGGCGTCTTTGCCCCGGATGGTGAACGGGAACGAGAGCTGCTGGCTGTGCATATTCCGTTGGCCAAAGGGCTGCTGGGGTGGCGGGTTTGTCTGATTCGGCAGGGGGACGAGGGGCGCTTTGCCGCGATCGGGTCGTTGGCACAGTGGCATCGCGCCGGGCTCTCCATCGGTCAGCACAGATCCTGGCCCGATACCCAGCTGCTCAAGGCTAACGGCCTCCAGGTGACGGTGGGCAACCGCTACGAGGCGCTCTTCAACATGTTGCGCAAGAAGCGTTTTGACTGCTTCTTGCGCTCGGTCATCGAGGTCGAGGATGAACTCAGGGAGCATCCCGATCTCGCCATTGAGCCCCATCTGGTGTTTCGTTATCCGCTGGCGCTGCTATTTTTCGTCTCGCCCAACTATCCGGAGCTGGCGCAGCGCATCGAGCTCGGCCTGCAGCGGGCAAGGCAATCGGGCGCTTTTGATCGGGTCTTTGAAGAGGGATTTGGCAGCACCATTCGGCGGCTGAAGTTGGATGAGCGGGTGCGTCTCGAGCTGCACAACCCCGACTTGCCGCTGCCCAGCCGCAAGATGCTGGCCGATCCGACCCTTATCTATAATCCGGTGTCAGCGCAGTGAGCCCTGATTTTGCGCCGTATCCCAGAAGGCGCGGATCAGCGGCTCCTCCAGCCGTTTCTTGAGCACCCCGATCCCTACATCAAATGGTTTGAAGGCGGGCTTGAGGTCGATGATCCGCACCTTGTCGCCGAGCGGGCTGTGGTCGATTACCGCCGCCGGTACCAGCCCCACGCCGCAACCGAGCGCCACCATGGCGACAATTCCTTCGTTGCCCGCCACTTCGGCATAGATGTTGGGGGCTATCCCCTTGTTGCGAAACCACTGATCGCTGCGTTTGCGGGCCAGCCCCTGCTCGGAGAGGATCAGCGGCAGGTGTTCCCAGTCAGGCTCCCCCTGGCGGAACCACTGGTTCAGCTGGGGCGCATTGCGCGGTGCGATAAAGACCAGCGGCACCAACTGCAGGCTGGCGAACTCCAGCTTGGCGGGCAGGGCATCGGGGCGGGCGGCGATGGCGAGATCGGCTTCGTCGGCCAGGATCTTGTCCACCGCCAGCGCCGGGTCACCGGTCTCCAGCTTGATCTCCAGTTGGGGGTAGCGGCGGCGAAAGCGCTCCAGCACCTCGGGCAGCAGAAAGTAGCTGGCAGTGACCGAGCAGAAGACTCGCAGCCGCCCCTGCAGCGGTTCATCGCTGCGTTTGAGCTCCTGCTTGAGCTGACGCCACTCCTGCAACAGGCCGCCGCCAAACTCCCGCAGCTTCTCGCCGGCGGGGGTAAGCCGTACCGAACGGTTGTCCCGCTCGAACAGGATGCAGCCGGTCTCCTGCTCCAACCGCTGGATGGCGCGACTCAGGGTGGAGGGGCTGACCGCCATGGCGTCGGCACTCTTGCCGAAGTGGAGGGAGTCGGCGAGGTGGAGAAACAGTTCGAGATTGCGAAGATCCATCTTTCAGCTCCTACGGTATGTGTGCCTGATATCCAGCGGTTGGCGGCTTGTTTCTGCCATCTGGTGGGACAAACAGCCGACGATTATGAAGGGTTAACGTTTCAATTATTGCAACGTACTGTTTCGAATATATCAGTTCAGGCAATAAGTGTCCCGCGCTATAGTGGTTCAGACAACGCCGCTACCCGGCATGGAATCAATCGAACGGAGCAATCACCATGGCTAACTATTTCAACACCTTGAACCTGCGTCAGCAGTTGGCCCAACTGGGCAAGTGTCGTTTCATGCAGCGCGAAGAGTTCGCGGACGGCTGCAACGTGCTGAAGGGCAAGAAGGTGGTGATTGTGGGCTGTGGTGCCCAGGGTCTGAACCAGGGTCTGAACATGCGCGACTCCGGGCTGGATATCTCCTACGCCCTGCGCAAGGCCGCCATTACCGAGAAGCGCGCCTCCTGGCAGAAAGCTACCGACAACGGCTTCGCGGTCGGCACCTATGAAGAGCTGATCCCGACCGCCGATCTGGTGCTGAACCTGACTCCGGACAAGCAGCACTCCGACGTGGTGAAAACCGTGATGCCGCTGATGAAGCAGGGCGCCGCGCTGGGTTACTCCCACGGTTTCAACGTGGTGGAAGAGGGTCAGCAAATCCGCGCCGACATCACGGTCGTGATGGTGGCGCCCAAGTGCCCGGGTACCGAAGTGCGTGAAGAGTACAAACGTGGTTTCGGTGTGCCGACCCTGATCGCCGTACATCCGGAGAACGATCCCAAGGGTGAAGGCATGGCCATCGCCAAGGCATGGGCCTCTGCCACCGGCGGCGACCGTGCCGGGGTGCTGGAGTCCTCCTTCGTGGCGGAAGTGAAATCTGACTTGATGGGCGAGCAGACCATCCTCTGCGGCATGCTGCAGGCCGGTTCTCTGCTCTGCTACGACAAGCTGGTTGCCGAGGGCACAGACCCGGCCTACGCCGGCAAGCTGATCCAGTTCGGTTGGGAGACCATCACCGAAGCCCTGAAGCAGGGTGGTATCAGCCTGATGATGGACCGCCTGTCCAACCCGGCCAAGCTGCGCGCCTTCGAGCTCTCCGAGCAGCTCAAGACCCTGATGCGTCCGCTGTTCGAGAAGCACATGGACGACATCATCGCCGGTGAATTCTCCCGCGGCATGATGGCCGACTGGGCCGAAGACGATGCCAAGCTGTTCGGCTGGCGCGAAGAGACCGGCAAGTCCGCCTTCGAAAACGCCCCGGCGTTTGCAGGCAAGATTGCCGAGCAGGAGTACTTCAACAATGGCGTGGTGATGGTGGCCATGGTCAAGGCGGGTGTCGAGCTGGCGTTCGAGACCATGGTGGCTTCCGGTATCTATGAAGAGTCTGCCTACTACGAATCCCTGCACGAGCTGCCGCTGATCGCCAACACAGTTGCTCGCAAGCGTCTGTACGAGATGAACGTGGTCATCTCCGACACCGCCGAGTACGGCAACTACCTGTTCGCCAACGCCGCCGTACCCTTGCTGCGTGAGCACTTCATGCCGACCTTGAAGGCAGGCGATCTGGGTGCCAGCAAGGCGGAAGGGCAGAGCGTCGATAACCTGGCGCTGCTGGCGGCCAACGAAGCGACCCGCAACCATCCGATCGAGAAGATCGGTCAGGTACTGCGCGGTTACATGAAGGATATGAAACGCATTGCTGTTGGCGGTTAAGCCAGCATCGCGCTGGATGATGAAGGGGCGGGGATGACGATCCCCGTCGCCGATCGGACTGGACACCCGACCGGCCAGCCAGAAAACCCGGCCATAAAAAAGCCCCGCTCATCGAGCGGGGCTTTTGCATTCAGAAAGGCCGGATAAATCAGGCTTTCCACGCTTTCCAGGTGTTGATCAGACCATTGGTGGAGCAGTCGTGACTGGTGACAGCCTCGTTGTTGCCCAGCTCAGGCAGGATCTTGTTGGCCAGCTGTTTGCCCAGCTCCACGCCCCACTGGTCGAAGCTGAAGATGTTCCAGATTGCGCCCTGTACGAAGATCTTGTGCTCATACATGGCGATCAGGGCACCCAGGGTTTTCGGGGTCAGGCTCTTGAACAGGATGGAGTTGGTCGGGCGGTTGCCTTCGAACACCTTGAACGGCACCAGATCCTTGACCTGCGCCAGGGTTTTGCCAGCCGCCAGGAACTCGGCTTCGACCTCTTCCTTGCTCTTGCCGAAGGCCAGCGCCTCGGTCTGGGCGAAGAAGTTGGCCAGCAGTTTCGGGTGGTGGTCACCGATCGGGTTGTGGCTGATAGCCGGCGCCAGGAAGTCACAGGGGATCAGCTTGGTGCCCTGATGGATCAGCTGGTAGAAGGCGTGCTGGCCGTTGGTGCCCGGCTCACCCCAGATGATGGGGCCGGTCTGGTAGTCAACCGGATTGCCGTTGCGATCCACGTACTTGCCGTTGGATTCCATGTTGCCCTGCTGGAAGTAGGCAGGGAAGCGATGCATGTACTGGTCGTACGGCAGAATGGCTTCGGATTCGGCACCGTAGAAGTTGTTGTACCACAGGCCGATCAGCGCCAGCAGCACCGGCACGTTCTGCTCATAGGAGGCAGTGGCGAAGTGCATGTCCATCTCGAAGGCGCCTTGCAGCAGGGCTTCGAAGTTCTCGAAACCGACGGAGAGGGCGATGGGCATGCCGATGGCAGACCAGGAGGAGTAGCGGCCGCCAACCCAGTCCCAGAACTCGAACATGTTGTTGGTGTCGATACCGAACTCGGCCACGGCCTTGCCGTTGGTGGAGAGCGCAGCGAAGTGCTTGGCAACGTGCGCCTTGTCACCGGCGATCTTGATGAACCAGTCGCGGGCAGTCAGGGCGTTGGTCATGGTCTCCTGAGTGGTGAAGGTCTTGGAGGCCACCAGGAACAGGGTGGTTTCCGGATCGATCTTCTTCAGGGTCTCGGCGATGTGGGTGCCATCGACGTTGGAGACGAAGTGCATCTGCAGGTGGTTTTTGTAGGGACGCAGTGCCTCGGTAATCATCACCGGGCCGAGATCGGAGCCACCGATACCGATGTTGACCACGTGCTGGATCGCTTTGCCGGTGTAGCCTTTCCACTCGCCGGAGATGATCTTCTCGCAGAAGCCTTTCATCTTGGCCAGTACGGCGTTCACTTCCGGCATCACGTCCTTGCCGTCGCACTCGATGGGGCGGTCGGAGCGGTTGCGCAGGGCCACGTGCAGTACGGAGCGCCCTTCGGTCATGTTGATCTTGTCGCCATTGAACATGGCATCGATCGCGCTGCGAAGATCGGTCTCTTTGGCCAGATCAACCAGCAACTTGAGGGTTTCTTCGGTGATCAGGTTCTTCGAGTAATCAACCAGGATGTCGCCGCCGAAGGTAAGGGAAAACTTGTCAAAGCGCTTCGGGTCCTGCGCGAACAGATCCTTGAGTCGAGTCTCTTTGTTTGCTGCAAAGTGGGCTTCCAGTGCCTGCCAGGCCTGGGTTTGGGTTGGATTGATATTTTTCATAGGATTCCTGAAATGCCAAGTTGTGTTTGAACCTTGCAGGCAAGGTCCCGCCAAACCTTATTATCCGAGCATTATAGCGAGCCGGCCGGGCGGCCCGTGTAACAGAGTTTTACCGATTGTCTTTTACCGCAATGGGGCAACCGTCGGGAGTATACAACCAGAACATCGGGATTATGAGTCACGAAAGCAAGGGGGATCTTGCGCTCGCTCATGATTGGGGCTGGCCCGATAGCCTGAAATTGTTTTCATTCCACTTGCCTGAATATGCAGCGGATGGCGAGCCAGAAATGACAATGCCAGCTCGAAGGCTGGCATTGTGGGTTGTTGCAGAACCGCGATCACGCCTACGGTTTTTGCATGTGCATTACCATCTGCGGGAAGGGGATCTCGACGCCTTCGGCATCAAAGGTCAGTTTCACCTTCTCGTGGAAGTCGAACCAGACACCCCAGTAATCGGCGGTTTTCACCCACGGGCGCACCACGATATTGACCGAGGAGTCGGCCAGCGCAGCGACGGCGATGGTGGCGGCCGGATCTTTGAGGATGCGCGGCTCTTCGTTCACCAGACGCTCCAGGATCTGCTTGGCTTTGCGCAGGTCGGAGCCGTAGCCGATGCCGAAGGTCATGTCGACCCGGCGGGTATCCATGCGCGAGTAATTGACGATGGTGCCGTTGAGGATGGCGGAGTTCGGTACCACGACCATCTTGTTATCACCGGAGGTGAGGGTGGTGGTAAAGAGCTGAACGGACTGCACCACACCCGCAGTGCCCGCCACTTCGATAAACTCGCCCGCCTTGATGGGGCGGAAGATGATCAGCAGGAAGCCGGCAGCGAAGTTGGAGAGCGAGCCTTGCAGCGCCAGACCGATGGCCAGACCGGCGGCACCGATAATGGCGACGAAGGAGGCGGTCTGCACCCCGACTCGGCCCAGCGCGGCGATCACCACGAACACCAGAATGGCGTACTTGAGGATGCTGCCGACGAAGTGGGTGACGGTGGTGTCCAGCTTGCGCGC
Source organism: Aeromonas sp. MdU4 (assembly GCF_041929505.1). NCBI lineage: Bacteria > Pseudomonadati > Pseudomonadota > Gammaproteobacteria > Aeromonadales > Aeromonadaceae > Aeromonas > Aeromonas sp. MdU4. The sequence continues at coordinate 13,771 of NZ_JBHFMW010000015.1, forward strand.
CTGCATCACTTTGACCACGCCGCTGCTGAGGAGGTTGGCGGCAATATAACCGACCAGCAGGGTCAGCAGGGCAGCGGCGATATTGACGCCGTATTCGATCAGCAGTCCCTGATTATTGACCAGCCAGGTCTGCGCTTCGGTAATGATTTCGGGTTCCATAGGATGTCCTGTCAGGTTCTAAAAGGTTTATGGTGGATGAATCTAACACCGCAGCGCGACAGTCCGGGTCGCATCTGGTACTTCTTTTCTGCCATAAAAACCTGACACAAAAAAGAAGGGAGGCCAAGGCCTCCCTTCTTCATGCTCGGTGAAAAGCGCTGCCGCTCAGCTTTGCAGCAGCTGGCTGCGGATAAACTGCCACTGATCCTCGAAGCCGGCGGTGGGCTTGAGCTTGAACTCGGAACGGACAAACTGGCTGATGCGGCCCTCGGTATAGGCCAGCAGCAGATTGGCCAGCATGGTCTCGTCGAGCTGGAAGCCCTGACCCTCGCGCAGCCTTTTCTCGCGCAGTACCTGTTTGATCTGGGTCTCCAGCTTGTCAAACAGGATGCTGATGCGATCCCGCAGCCGGTCGTGTTCACCCAATAGGGCATCGCCGTTGAGGATGCGGGTGATGCCGGGATTGCGCTCGGCGAACACCAGCAGCAACTGCAGGATATGGTGGCAGCGCGCCATGGTGTCTTTCTCTTCCGCCATGATCAGATTGACCCGTGACAGCAGGGAATCCTCGATAAAGTCGATCAGCCCCTCGAACATCCGCGCCTTGCTTGGAAAGTGTCGATAGAGGGCAGCTTCAGAGACGCCGACCTCGGCCGCCAGACGGGCCGTGGTGATGCGCTGACCCGGACTGGTTTCCAGCATATGGGCGAGTGCTTGCAGGATCTGATCGCGCCGACTCTGTTTCTGATTACTGCTTGCCATGGATTCCCCTAAAAAAAACAATGGCTTGATTCTGTTATTAGGCACCGCCAATCCGGCAGGTGTGGTCTGTTATTGGCGACCAGAAGAACCAAAACCGCCTTCACCCCGTTCGCTCTGGTTGAATTCATCGACCAGTTGGAAGCTGGCTTGAACGACCGGCATGATCACCAGCTGGGCGATACGCTCACCGGGTTGCATGGTGAACTCATCTTTGCCGCGGTTCCACACCGAGACCATCAACTGACCCTGATAGTCGGAATCGATGAGACCGACCAGGTTGCCCAGCACGATGCCGTGCTTATGGCCAAGACCGGAGCGGGGCAGAATTGTGGCACACAGACCCGGATCCTGGATGTGGATGGCCAGACCGGTCGGTACCAGGGTGGTATCGCCCGGAGCCAGAGTCAGCGGCGTATCCAGCAGGGCACGCAGATCCATGCCGGCAGAGCCGGGAGTGGCGTAGGCGGGCAGCGGGTACTCGGTACCGATACGGGCATCCAGAATCTTCAGTTCAATTTGTGTTGTCATGAATCGCTTTTTCAGTTGGATCTTGTGTTGGCGCCCCTCTTGGCAAGGCGGGGCGCCGTGAGTCTTGTTCTTTCGGGACGCTTAGCGCCGATAGTGACACGCAATCAGGGCAACCAGATGACGGGCCAGCGTCAGTTTGTCGGCCAGCGGCAGCGGGGCCTGACCCCCTTGCCAGAACACGGTCAGGGCGTTGTCATCGGCGTTGAAGCCTTGCCCCTCGCGGGACACATCGTTGGCGGCGATCATATCCAGCCGCTTACGCTGCAATTTATCGAGGGCGTATTGTTCCACATCCACGGTTTCGGCGGCAAATCCGACGGTGAAGGGTTTGTTTGAAAGGGCGCCAACGGCTGCGATGATGTCGGGGTTTTTCACCAGCGTCACTACCATCTGGTCGTTGTCACCGGTCTTCTTGATCTTCTGGCTGGCCACCTGCTCGGGGCGATAGTCGGCCACCGCCGCGCAGCCGATGAAGAGGTCGCACTCGTTGACCCGGCTCATCACCGCCTGATGCATCTGCTCGGCGCTCTCCACATCGACACGGGTCACGCCAGCAGGCGTAGTCAGCGTCACCGGGCCGCTCACCAGCGTCACCTCGGCGCCCGCTTCACGGGCAGCGCGAGCGATGGCAAAGCCCATCTTGCCGGAGCTGTGGTTGCTGATGTAGCGCACCGGATCGAGCGCCTCGCGGGTCGGTCCTGCGGTGAGCAGCAGCTTGACGCCTGCCAGCAACGGCTCGGCGGTCAACTGCTGGCAGCAGCGCTCAACCAGCTCGAGGGGATCCAGCATCCGGCCCGGGCCCACATCGCCACAAGCCTGGCTGCCGGAGTCCGGCCCCCATAGCAGGATGCCACGGTTGGCCAGGGTCTTGAGGTTGGCCTGGGTCGCCGCGTTGAGATACATCTGCTGGTTCATGGCAGGCGCCAGGGCGACCGGTGCCGGAGTGGCCAGACAGAGGGTCGTCAGCAGTTCGTCGGCCATGCCCGCTGCCATACGCGCCATCAGGTTGGCGCTGGCGGGGGCGATCAGTACCAGATCGGCCCACTTGGCCAGCTCGATATGGCCCATGCCCGCTTCGGCAGAGGGATCCAGCAGGCTGTAGGACACCGGATGACCGGAGACCGCCTGCAGGGTCAGCGGGGTGATGAACTCCTTGGCGGAGCGGGTCATCACCACCCGCACCTCGGCACCCTGATCTTTCAGGCGGCGTACCAGCTCGGCACTCTTGTAGGCGGCGATCCCGCCACTGACACCCAACAGGATGCGTTTATCGGCCAATCTCATCTGCTGTTTCTCTATCCGGCTCACTTTGACTGGTCGGCTAAGATACCACAGGCAGGGGATGACGACAGGGGTTGGCATCAAGGGGTTGTGGCGGGGAACACGCAAATATTTGCTATGTTTTTCCTCAATAGGGAGAGAGGAGAGACAAATGAGCATCAAGGAGTGGCCGGAAGATGAACGCCCCAGAGAGAAGCTGTTGCGTCAGGGGCCGACAGTGCTGAGCGATGCCGAACTGCTCGCCATCTTCCTGCGTACCGGCGTCAATGGTTTAAGTGCTGTCGACCTATCACGCAACCTGTTGAATAAATTCGGTTCTTTGCGAAATCTGCTGGGGGCGGATCAGCAGGAATTCTGCGAGGCCCACGGCCTTGGCCCTGCCAAATATGCCCAGTTGCAGGCGGTGCTGGAGATGGCAAGGCGCCATCTGGCGCAGCAGCTGCAACGGGGCGATGCGCTCACTTCGCCCCAGCTGACCCGCGACTATCTACAGGCCCAACTACGGGATCGGCCGCGCGAGGTGTTTGCCCTGCTGTTGCTCGACAATCAGCACAGAGTCATTCAATTTGTTGAGCTTTTTTTCGGCACAATCGATTCGGCAAGCGTCTGGCCAAGAGAAATCGTGCAGATCGCGCTCAAACATAATGCAGCCGCGGTGATTCTGGCGCATAATCACCCGTCCGGCGTCGCCGAGCCCAGTAGGGCCGACCGCCAGATCACGGATCGGATCACGGCCGCTTTGGCCCTGATCGATATCAGAGTGCTGGATCACTTGGTGATCGGTGACGGCATCACGGTTTCTTTTGCCGAGCGCGGTTGGCTATAACTGTGCTCTGGCTCCGTATTAGTTGATCTTTGATCACAGATGCTGTATAAAATGCCGCCTTCTGTTTGCCCCGCAATCGAAGGCCAGCGGGGCAGATATTTGCTCGAGCAATGAAGTAAGATTTGGAGAGACTGACATGTCTAGAGTATGCCAAGTAACCGGCAAGCGCCCGGCAGTTGGTAACAACCGTTCGCACGCTAACAACGCTACCAAGCGTCGTTTCCTGCCGAACCTGCACACTCACCGTTTCTGGGTTGAGAGTGAAAAACGCTTCGTAAGCCTGCGCGTATCCGCAAAAGGCATGCGTATCATCGACAAGCGTGGCGTTGAAGTGGTTCTGGCTGAACTGCGCGCCAGCGGTGTTAAGGTATAAGGAATTAGATCATGGCTAAAGGTATTCGCGAGAAAATTCGCCTGAACTCCAGCGCCGGTACTGGTCACTTCTATACCACTACCAAAAACAAGCGCACCATGCCCGAAAAAATGGAGATCAAAAAGTTTGATCCCGTTGTTCGTCAGCATGTGATCTACAAGGAAGGCAAAATCAAGTAATTACTTGATGCTGCATTCCCAAAAACCCGGCTTCGTGCCGGGTTTTTTTATGGGCGGAATTCAGTACACTGCCGGTTCAAAGGGAGGCTTGCCATGTTCAAATTGAGCCGCAAAGGCTGGAATAACGTGATCATTGTGGTGGTGCTGATCGTGATCACTCTGCTGCACCGGATGGAGACAGCCCAGCAGGAGAACAGCGCCAAGCGGGCTCGCCCCTTGTTGCCGGATGCGGCCGTGGTGCTCACCTGGCAGGGACCGAGCTGGCAGATTGAGCGGATCGGTCAGGGCTGGCGCAGTATGCCGGATCTGGGGCTCGACACGGCGCAGCTGGATGCCCGTCTGGCGCGCTGGCAGGGCTGGTTGCTGCCCCCCGGCGAGGCGGTACGGGGTTCACCGGTGACCATCAAGGTGTGGATTGCTGGCCAGAACGATCCGGTCGAGATCGGCCTCTATCAGAACAGCGGCCAGTATGGCGCCCAGCTGCCATCCGGTCTCTGGCTCACCCTCACTGCCGAGCAGTATCGCGATCTGCTGCGTCCTGCTCCCTGAGTTCTTTTTCCTTGCGAGGTTCCAATGCCTGAATTGCCAGAAGTTGAAGTCAGCCGGCAGGGGATCTCCCCCTGGCTCACCGGCATCAAGGTGACGCGCGTGGTGGTGCGGGATGGCCGCCTGCGCTGGTCGATCCCCGGTGAAATTCAGGAGCTGGTGGACCTCACCATCCATCGGGTGCGTCGCCGTGCCAAATACCTGCTGCTGGAGACCGATTTCGGCACTGCCATCCTCCATCTGGGGATGTCCGGCAGCCTGCGGGTGCTGGATATCGGCACCCCGGCCGAGAAGCACGACCACGTGGATATCGAGCTGGAGAATGGCAAGCTGCTGCGGCTCAACGATCCGCGCCGTTTCGGCGCCCTGCTGTGGACCCGTGAACCGGCCGAAGCCCACGCGCTGCTCGCCAAGCTGGGGCCGGAGCCGCTCACCGATGCCTTTAATGGCGATTACCTGCGCGAGCGCGCCAAGGGGCGCAGCACTGCCATCAAGCAGTTCCTGATGGACAACCAGGTGGTGGTCGGGGTCGGCAACATCTACGCCAACGAGGCGCTCTTTGCGGCGGGTATCCACCCCAAGCGGGCGGCAGGGAATATCAGCGGCGAGCGGCTCGATACGCTGGTGGCCGAGATCAAGCGGGTGCTGGCCGAAGCCATCAGGCAGGGCGGCACCACCCTCAAGGATTTCACCAGTGCCGATGGCAAGCCAGGCTATTTCGTGCAGCAGCTGCAGGTTTACGGCCGTGGCGGCCAGCCCTGTTTCCACTGTCAGACGCTGTTGAGCGAAGTGAAAATAGGCCAGAGAACCACGGTATTTTGCTCCCATTGCCAGCGTTAAGGGCACTTTTTCGCCGAATTTGCGGAAAGTTGTAACAGCGTATTTCCCGGCTGTTGAAGATTTGCACAGTTGTCTCTAGTATCTCGGTCGTTCAGGCGGTTTGAGAAACAAAAATGACTGTTAAATCAATAGACTGGGAATACTTATCCCGGCAGGAGCGCTACCGCGCAAAAACTATGGCCTGCTACCTCTACCCCGAGGGAAGCGAGCGCCAGACCTTCAACCGTGGCAAGTTTATGCTGCGCAGCCTGCTTTACCGCAAGCAGCTGAGCCGGGTCTTCGCGCTGTTTCAGACCGAACCGCTCAAGGCGCTGCCTGCCCGTTACCCCGAGTTGCTCGACAAGCCGATGCGCCCCTATCGCTTCGCCTGTGCCACGGCCCGTGAGCGGGCCGAGATGCTGGAAAATCACTATCAGCTGCAGCTGAGTTGCTATCCGGAGTTGGTTGAGCAGCTCTATCTGGCTGGTGGGATTGAACTGGGGCGTTACCCCCAGAGCGATTGCCGCATCGTGTTGCGTCATGACGGTACCTTCCGCCGTGAGGCCGAGCTGGCGCTCTCCATCATCGATAACGAGGGGTTGCGTCTCTACAGCTGTGCCTTCTCGCTGGCAGGCAGCGCCGAGCAGCTGCATCTGGTGATCGGCTCCATGCAGGGGCCTGAGCCTGGGGTGGCCAACGCGCAAGACAAGGTGCGCGAGCTGACCAAAGAGGGGCAGGGTTTGCGGCCCAAATCCCTGCTGGTGCAGCTGGTGCAGCAGCTGGCGCTGGCGATGGGCAACGGTCAGGTGCTGGCAGTGCGCAAACGGGCCCACGTATTTCAGGCCAAGCGTTACAGCAGCAAGCAGAAAGCCAACCTGCAGGCCGATTATGACGAGTTGTGGCAGGAGTTTGGCGCGCAGGATGTGGATGCCAACTTTGTCGCCCTGCAGCTGCAGCCGCGCAAGCCGCTGGAGGAGGTCGCCTCCAAGAAGCGGGCCATGTATCGGCGTCGCTACGAGTGGCTCGATCAGCTGGAGCTGGCGATCCGTGAGCAGTTTGTCCGCCGCTAAGCATTTGGCGTGCTGATGCAACAAGGGCTACCCGTGGGTAGCCCTTGTCGTTTCTGCCAATCAGGGGAGGGGATTAGCGCTGCTGCTGTTTGGCGGCGATGGCTTGTGCCACCACGGGGTCGACAAACTGGCGGATGTCGCCGCCGTGCAGCGCCACCTCTTTCACCAGAGTGGAGGAGATAAAGGAGTTCTCCTCGGCCGGGGTGAGGAAGACGCTCTCCAGCTCCGGCATCAGGCGGCGGTTCATGTTGGCCAGCTGGAACTCGTACTCGAAGTCGGAGACGGCGCGCAGGCCGCGGATCAGCACATTGGCCTGATGCTCTTTGGCGAAATCGACCAGCAGGCCCGAGAAGCCGACCACCTTGACGTTGGGAAGCTGGCTGGTCACTTGCTGGACAAGCTGGACTCGTTCCGCCAGATCGAACAGCGGGCGCTTGCTCGGGCTGTTGGCGACGCCGACGATCACCTCGTCAAACAGCTTGGCGGCACGGCCGATCAGGTCGGCGTGGCCATTGGTAACGGGATCAAACGTCCCGGGATAGATCACCCTGGTAGTCATCTTTGTGGTCCTGCAACCTGGAAATTTGGTCGCATTATAAGGTCGTCGCTTGAGAATAGCAGTGCATCAGGCAAGAATACGCCATCGCGCATCAAGCCTCCCTGCATTGGTGACAGGGAGCAAAGGGATTTTTTATGAAACGTATTCTGGTCGTTCGCAATGACAAGATTGGTGACTTCATGCTGGCGTGGCCGAGTTTCGCCATGCTCAAAGGCTCCATGGAGTGTCATGTGACTGCCCTGGTTCCGGCCTATACGGCGCCGCTGGCCCGGCTCTGCCCCTGGATTGACGAGGTGATCATCGATCCGGGCGTGCGGGCCGACAAGGAGCAACAGCGGGCACTGCTGGCGCGGATCAAGGCGGCGGCGTTCGACGCGTCCATTTGCCTCTTCTCCAACTCCCGCAATGCCATGCTGGTGTGGAAGGCACACATCCCTTACCGGCTGGCCCCGGCGACCAAGCTGGCGCAGGTGCTCTACAACCAGCGCCTGGTGCAGCGCCGCTCCCGCTCCCAAAAGCCGGAGTCCGAGTACAATCTGGAGTTGATCCGTCGCTTCCTGGCCGATCAGCAGGTGGCGGTGGTGGAGCCCAAGACTCCCTTCCTCCGCTTCGATCGGGCTAGCCTGCTGCAGGTGCGTGAGCAGCTGGCGGCTAAATTGAAACTCGATGCCAATCGCCCCTGGCTGATGGTGCACGCCGGTAGCGGTGGCTCGGCCAACAACCTCTCCATCGAGCAGTACGCCCGCATCATCATCAAGCTCAATCAGGCTTGCCCCGAGCTGCAGTGCGTGCTGACCGCAGGCCCGGGCGAGGAGAAGATGGCTGAACAGCTGGCAGCGGAGCTGCTGGCCCATGGCGGTAACGGCTGGATCTACCGCTCCAGTGATGGCTTGCCGATGTTCTGTCAGGTATTGGCCAACGCGGCGTTGTTCGTGGCAGGCAGTACCGGCCCGCTCCATATCGCCGGTGCGCTCGATGTGCCGACCATCGGCTTCTTCCCGATGCGCCGCTCCGCCACCCCGCTGCGCTGGAGGCCCCTCAATAGCGAAGGGCGTCACCTCGCCTTCAGCCCGCCGGAGGATAGCGACCATCCGGAGGATATGAGCCAGCTCGATCCCAAGACCATGGTGCCGGTAATGGCCCGCTGGGCCGCACCTTTCTGGCAAAAGTAAAGGTATACCGCAATGCAAACAGGGCCCCGCGGGGCCCTGTTTTGTATGGTGCGTTTGTATGGTGATGGTATCTGGCGATGAGCTCGGCTGGCGGGGAGATCGGAAGTCGCCCCCATCCGCCCTGTAACGGCCCTGCCAGTGCCCCGCTGGCGCGGATCCTGCCGGTATAAGCTGGAGTTGGGTCATTTAACCAAAATCCATAAATTCAGCTTATAGCGAACGATCTAACCCCTGCCGCCCACCGTCATTGTCCTTGCGCGCCCTGCAAGGGCTCCGCCCGATCTGCCGCCATGCTATTCGCCCCTTGTTCCGCTGGAACAAGGGGCGAATTGACGAACTTGCGGTGGGGTGGTGTAGGGCGCTATTCCGGCTGCTGCGGTTGCTGGCGCACCCAGAGGTCGGCGTATTTGACGAAGGTGGAGTGGGCGGAGAGGATGGCCAAGAGCAACCCCTGCTTGCCGTCGAGGAAGCCCGCTTTGAGCAGGTACATCTTGATGAAGCAGCCGACGGCGTGCATCAGCCCCTGACTGAGGGAGCCCTTCTTGCCGCGAGCGGTGCGCTGATCGGCCCAGGCACGGGCATAACCGGCGGATTTGACCAGATAGTGCTCCAGATCCCGATAGGTGAAGTGGTGCAGGTCGCCGTAAAGGTTGACGATCTTCATGTTGGCGCGCACCTCCACCTTCTCGTGCACCAGCGCCTCGTTGTAGCTGGTGAGCGCCTTGGGATAGAGCCGCAGCACCCGATCCGGATACCAGCCGCTGTGGCGGATAAAGCGGCCAAACACCCAGGATAGGCGCGGCAGCGAGTAGATGGTATCGCTGGCCGGATTGGCCATCACTTCGCCGATGGCGGTTTTCAGCTCGGGGGTGAGCCGCTCGTCGGCGTCCAGCCACAACACCCAGTCGGATTGCACGTGGGACTGGGCCAGTCGGCGCTGTTTGCCAAATCCCGGCCACTTGGCGTTGACGAAGAAACGGGCCCCAAACTCGGCAGCGATGGCCGGGGTTTCGTCCTGACTGCCGGAATCCAGAATGACGATCTCGTCCACCAGTCCGTCGAGGGAGGCGAGGCACTTGCGCAGGTTGTCGGCTTCATTCTTGACGATCAGAACGGCAGCCAGAGTCGGTTTTTTCACGAATGTGGGCTCACGGTTATTGCCCGGCTGGCGGGGCGAATGCGTATTGATGGGCCATTCTAACGGAAAAACGGGCCAAAGAGAGAGCCGCCATTGCCCGTTTCTGCCTGCTGTCTGCCTGTCTCGTCTCGCCCGGTTGGAAGAGGGGCACGGCTGGAAAAATGAGGTGGCAGAGGGGATTGCCAAGGATCTTCTGTTATTTATCCAGTCATTCTTGGGGCATAATCTCGCCCAGTGATGATTAACCGCCGGGCCAGTCCCGAGAGAAGACGCGTGATGAAAATATTGGTGATCGGCCCCTCCTGGGTCGGCGATATGGTGATGTCCCAGAGCCTCTACAAGGCGATCAAGGCCAACCATCCGGAGTGCGAACTGCACGTGATGGCCCCCGCCTGGTGCTGCGCCCTGCTGGAGCGGATGCCGGAGGTGGACAAGGCGATCACCATGCCCCTTGGCCACGGTGACTTCAAGCTGGTGGCACGCCGCCGCCTCGGCAAGCAGCTGGCGGCCGAAAAGTACGATCAGGCCATCGTCCAGCCCAACTCCATGAAGTCGGCGCTGATCCCCTGGTTTGCCCGCATTCCGGTACGTACCGGTTGGAAGGGCGAGAGCCGCTATGGCCTGCTCAACGACCTGCGCAGCAACAAGTCTGCCTTCCCGCTGATGGTGGAGGGCTATCTGGCGCTCGCCTATCCCAAGGAGCAGATGAAGAGCCGGGCCGATATTCCGACTATTCCCCACCCTTCGCTCCACGTCGATCTGATCAATCAGAGCAAGGCGCTGGAGCGGCTGGGGCTGGATCGCGCCCGCCCGGTGCTGGTGCTCTGCCCCGGTGCCGAGTTTGGTCCGGCCAAGCGCTGGCCGGAGGGGCACTACGCCGTGGTGGCCCAGCAGCATCTGGACGAGGGGTGGCAGGTGTGGATCTTCGGCTCCAACAAGGATGTGCCGGTGGCCAACACCATTCGGGATCGGGTCAATCTGCTGACCCGTCCCAACTGCCATGTGCTGGCAGGCAAGACCAGCCTGCATGAGGCGATCGATCTGATGGCGCTGGCCAGCCGGGTCATCTCCAACGACTCCGGCCTGATGCACATCGCCGCCGCCCTCAATCGGCCGCTGGTGGGCGTCTATGGCTCCACCTCGCCGCTCTACACCCCGCCGCTGGCGGATCGGGTCGAGATCGTTCACACCGACATCGAGTGCCGCCCCTGCTTCAAGCGCACCTGCAAGTTCGGTCATCTCAAGTGCCTGATCGACTTGCCGCCCGAGCAGGTGGTCGATGCCTGCAAGAAGCTGGAGCAGAGCCAGTAAGATGCCCTACCGTCTGCTCTACAACCTGCTGATCCATCTGGGATTGCCGTTGGCACTGCTGGCCCTCTACAAGCCAAAGAAGGGCAAGCCCGGCTTTGGTGAGCGCTGGGCCGAGCATCTCGGGCGACTGCCTGCCACCGGACAGGATGCACCGCTGTGGATCCATGCGGTGAGCGTGGGGGAGACACTGGCCATCACGCCGCTTATTCGAGCCCTGAAAGCAGAGCGGCCCGATCTGCCGATCCTGCTCACCACCACCACCCGCACCGGCGCCGAGCAGGCTGCCAAGCTGGGGGATCTGGTGATGCATCGCTACGCGCCGCTCGACTACCCCTGGGCCGTGGCGGCCTTTCTCGACACCTTCAAGCCGCGCGCGCTCTGGGTGATGGAGACCGAGTTGTGGCCGAACTGGCTGGCCGCCTGCGAGGCGCGCCACCTGCCGGTGACCATTATCAACGCCCGCCTCTCCGAGCGTTCTTGCCAGCGTTATGCCCGCTTCCACGGCGCCTTCGACGCCCTGAGCCGGCCGCTGACCCATCTGCTCTGCCAGCATCAGGACGACGCCGACCGCTTCGCCCGCCTCGGCATCGATCGTTCGCGGCTGGCGGTGACCGGCTCCATCAAGTTCGATATCCAGTTTGGTGACGAGGTGCAGGCTAAAGGGCGCGCCCTGCGCCAGCAGCTGGGCGCAGATCGGCCGGTCTTGATCGCCGCCAGCACCCATCTGGGTGAGGACGAGCAGGTGCTGGCCGCCTTCGATCTGCTGCTCAAACGCCATCCCGCTGCGTTGCTCATTCTGGTGCCGCGCCACCCCGAGCGGTTTGACCGGGTGGCCGAGCTGTGCGCCCCTTATGGCTGCGTGCGGCGCACTGATGGTGCTGCGGTGAGTGCCGAGGATAAGGTTTATCTCGGCGATACCATGGGCGAGCTGCCGCTGATGCTGGCGGCGGCCGATGTGGCCTTCGTCGGTGGCAGTCTGGTCAAGGTGGGCGGTCACAACCTGCTGGAACCGGCGGCGCTCGGCAAGCCCTGTCTGACCGGCCCCGCCTACTTCAACTTCAGTGACATCACTCGCCAGCTGGTGGCTCAGGGGGGCGCTGCCATCGTGGCCGATGCCGCCGAGCTGGGCGAGCGGGTGAGCCAGCTGTTTGCCGACGGGAACGCCCGCAGCGAGATGGGCGAGCAGGCCCGCGCCGTGGTGCTGCGCAATCAGGGGGCGCTGGCGCGTACCCTCTCGCATTGCCTCGCGTCACTGGAGAGTGACTAGCGGAGCGGAGGGGCGATTGATGCCCCTGGCACCAGATCGTGAACGTGTTGTCGAGCCGTCGATAAACAGAAGCCCCCTCCGGTTGGAGGGGGCTTTTCGTTATCCGATCAATGTGACCTGATGAAGATCAAGGAGTAAGAATCAACTTGTACTGGCCCTTGGCTGCGATATCGTCATCAACGCCCGCGGTACCTTTTGGCGGCATTGTCTTCAGATAGGTGTACTTGCCTGTTGCCAATGCCTGAGCTTCCTCACTTGGCGAAGTGTAGAAGCGCAGGTCCAGATTGGCGGGGAGCTTGGCAAAGTGCCAGATCTCTTCTGCTTGCGGTGTAAAGCCTTCTTTCGGAGACTTGGCTGCCAGCTCTGTGAGGTATTCGGAAAGCGCACGAGGCGTTTCATAGCCATCCTCCAGCACAATCTGCTTGCCATCAACACCCGGGAAGTGGCAGCCGCCACTGGCGCGGTAGTTGTTGGTGACTACGTAGAAGTTCTGCTCCGGATCGATTGGCTTGCCCTGATAGGTCAGGCTGGTAATGCGCTCGCTGTTGTTCAACTTGACGCCATCAATGGTGTAACGAGCTGGTTTGGTGACATCCACCTCATATTTCACCCCGCTTATCACATCAAAGCAGTAGCTGCGGTACTGCTCGTTGACCAGATCCTGCGGTTCGGTTTTGGCTGGATCGATCTGGTTGAATTGAACGGCACTCTTCTCCAGCCACTCCTTGACGGTTTTACCGGTGATCTTGACCACTTGTACCGTGTTGGGGAAGACATAGAGGTCGGCGATGTTGCGCAGCGACAGCTCACCTGCTGGTACATAGGTGTAGTCTTTGGGACCGTTGCGACCACCACGGAAGGGGGCTGCGACCGAGAGGAGCGGCAACGGTTCGGGCAGCAGCCCCTCTTTCTGCAACTCCTTGCCACGCCACAGCTGGGCATCGTTCACGATCTGGATGGAAGGGTCTGGCTGCACCCGCGCGAAATAGCTGTAAAACGGCGCTGTGATCTTGCTGATCGGGGTCTTCAGCCACTCTCTGGTCTCCTGATGCTCGGCGGTAAGTTGAGCCACGACATCCGGATCTTCATAACTTGTCGGGCTGCTGTCGATCTTGCGCAATCCCGCCTTGCTTGACGCCACCTGCCAGCGGCCATCCTGCCATGTCAGCTTCAGGTCGATAACCCCCAGGTGGGTGCCCGTTACCGCTGGCATCACAGTCGGGATGCCAGCCAGCGTCCCGTTGACGTTATCTACATCCTTGATGTTGGAGTAGCTCTTGTCGCCAGGGAATTCGCGGTGGGCATGGCCAATCAACAGTGCATTGACCCCTTTCACCTTGGCCAGCGGCAGGGCGGCATGCTCCATCCCTTTGACGCGTTCGCCACCGATCAGGCCGGTATGGGCGACCACCACGATGAGGTCAGCACCATTTTGCTGCATCTCCGGAATGTAGTGTTCAGCCGTTTCAACCATGTCGGCTACGACCACCTTGCCTTCCAGCACGCTCTTGTCCCACATGGTGATCTGTGGCGGTGTCAGCCCCAGAAAACCGACCTTGATGGTCTGGGGATTGCCGTTGGCATCAGTGACCTGACGCTCAAGGATCACATAGGGTTTGAAGTACTGTTTGCTCCAGTCGATGGCACCCTTGCCATCACGGCTGAAGGCATCGGCCTGGAAGACGTTGGCGTTGATGTAGGGGTAGTTGGCGCCACTCAGGGTCCCTTTCAGGAAATCGAGGCCAAAGTTGAACTCGTGGTTACCCAGGTTGCCTACATCATATTTCATGACGTTGAGCGCTTTGATCGCCGGGTGGGTATGGTTTTTGAACCACAGCTTGGCAAACTCTTGCGCTTTGGCGTCGTCGGCACTGGCACCGCCGAGATCGTTGGCATACTGCTGGTGGATATAGTCGGCAAGCGGGGTACCCTGGATCAAATCGCCATTATCGATCAGCAGGTTGTTCGGATTTTCCTCACGCGCTTTCTTGATCAGCACCGCAGTACGGGCAAACCCCAGCTGAGGTGCTTTCTCATCCTGGTAGTAGTCAAAACTGCGTAGGTTGGCGTGAATATCAGAAGTTTCAATCAGTCGCAGATTGACGTCACCGGGGGCCTGAGCATGGGTTTCTGCCGTGGTTTTGCCATTGTTGGCGGGATCTTGAGAGTCGCTTTGGTTGCAGCCGGACAGCGCAAAGACCACTGCCACCGCACTTATTTTAAGGGTGGTTTTCATCGTAGGGTTCTCTTTTTATCTTGTTGTTGGTATGCCAGCGCGGACATTTTATAGACAGCAAAAGAGTCCTGTTGTGAGCAGGTTAACAACCATGGCTAACAGGTTATGTATCAGTAATGGTGACTATATCTTACTGATTTTAATGTCATTTGTTTGCCTGGCCAGATTACAGTGTGGTTGAGTCAGGGTCAGCAATCGATAAAAAAACGGAGCGCGATGCGCTCCGTTTTGTTGTTGGCGGTGGCTGGGATTAGCGAACGATCAATCCCAGCAGGATGCCCAGCACGCCGAAGTCGGAGTCGCTGAAGGTGGTGTTGGCGAAGCCGAGGTCGCCCAGTACCGGCAGCAGGAACACCGGCAGAATGGTGAGCAGCAGAAGGCCGTTGGCAAAGGCGCCCAGAATGGCACCGCGACGACCACCGGTGGCGTTGCCGAATACCCCGGCGGCGGCACCGACGAAGAAGTGCGGTACCACGCCCGGGATGATGACGGTCAAACCCATGGCGTAGAGCAGCGCCATCCCCACCAGACCGGCGGCAAAACTCGACAGGAAGCCGATCAGTACGGCGTTGGGGGCGTAAGGGAAGACGATGGGGCAGTCGAGCGCCGGTTTGGCATTAGGTACCAGCTTGTCGGAGATCCCCTTGAAGGCTGGCACGATCTCGGCGATGACCATCCGCACACCCTGCAGAATGACGTAGACGCCTGCCGCGAAGGTGATGGACTGCATCAGGGAGAACATGAACCAGTGCTTGCCCTTGGCGACGCTGGAGACAAACTCGGGGCCTGCGAAGGCGGCGGTCACCAGGAAGATGATGCCCATGGTGAAGGAGATGGCTACCGGGGTGTCGCGCAGGAACAGCAGGCTCTTGGGTACCTGTACATCCTCACAGCTGTGAGCCTTGTTGCCGAATTTGGCGCCGATCAGGGCAGAAAGTACGTAGGAGCAGGTGGAGAAGTGGCCCAGCGCCACGTCGTCGGAGCCGGTGATCTGCTTCATGAAGGGGTGGGCGATGGCCGGGAAGAAGACCATGGCGACGCCGACTACCAGACTGCCGACCGCGATCAGCGGCACGCCGCTCATGCCACCGGCAGAGAGGATTACGGCCACCATCATCGACATGAACAGGGTGTGGTGACCGGTCAGGAAGATGAATTTCCACGGGGTGAGGCGGGCGATCAGGATGTTCACCAGCATGGCGAAGAACATGATCATCGCCATCTCTTTGCCAAACGAGGTCTGGGCGATGGAGACGATGGCCTCGTTGTTGGGGACGACCCCCTTGATGCCGAAGGCGTGCTGGAAGATGACGGCGAAGTCACCCAGCGAGTTGATCACCAGGGTGGCACCGGCCCCCAGAATGACGAAGCCCATGATGGTCTTGACCGTGCCCTTGATGCACTCGGTCACCGGTTTCTTCTGGGCAATCAGGCCGATAAGCGCGATCAGGCCGACCAGCACGGCGGGCTCGGACAGCACGTCAAACATCAGAAAATTGAAAAATTCCATGGTCAGCTCCTGGCAATGGAAGATGCGGCCCGCAGGCCGCATGGAGGATTCTTAGAGGGCGCCCAGTTCGCGCAAGGCGGTGGAGAGCTGCTCTTTCATCGCGACCTTGTCGACCATGTTGGCGAGGCTCACCAGTCGGCCATTAACGCCCATGGATTGCAGCTGCTCGGCAATGTCACGGGTGGCGATAAAGATCTCGGCGGTTTCGCTACCGGCGGAGGCCAGATCGCGGTGATCCACTTCGGCGGTGACCGCCAGCTCTTTCAGGATGCTCTTGATGCTCATTTCCATCATCAGGCTGGTGCCCAGACCGTGACCGCATACAACCAGAATTTTCATTGTCTCTTCCTTTGTCAGGTGCGCCTTGGCGCAGCTCAGTAGCGCGCCAGAATGCGCAAGATGTCGTCTTTGGTGTCGGCCGCAATGATGGCCGCCACGTCCTCTTCATTCATAAACAGCTCGGCCAGCTGGGCGATGGTCTCCACGTGGGAGTTGCTGTCGCTGGCAGCCAGGGTGATCAGCAGCTGGATCGGATCATTGCCTTCGGAATCGAAGTTGACCCCCTGCTTGATAACGGTCAGACCCAGACCCAGCCGGTTGACGCCGTCCTCGGGGCGAGCATGGGGCATCGCCAGACCGGGGCCCAATACGTAGTAGGGGCCGAGCTCCTCGTGGGAGCGAAACAGCGCCGCCACATAGGAGGGCTCGATGGTGCCATTGGCCAGCAGGGGGGCCGTGGCCAGCTCGATAGCATGACGCCAGTCGCGGGCGGCGGGTTCGATGCGGATGACATCCTCGGTCAGCAGTTGAGTCAGCATGGTGGTGATCCGGCTAGTTAAGATGGGGCCAATTTATCGATCTTGCGGTGGTGAAACTGTGAGGGTGATCGCGAAAGTTAGCGCTATCAGATAGCGCTAACATAAAACTGTGATAGCGCTATCACTTCCTCCATTAACGGGAGTCATCTTGCCCCCGTGATCCGGGAAAGAGGGTAGAATCGGCCCTGAGCAAATAGTCGGTGCCGCATTTTTGCCTTAAAGTGGGCAGCCGCAAGTCGAGGATGGGATGGATGTCAGAAGCAAAGAAGCGCCGTAGCACGGGTCGGGTGACCCTCAACGATGTGGCCCAGCTGGCCGGCGTGGGGGCCATGACGGTCTCCCGTGCCCTGCGCACGCCGGAGATGGTCTCCGACAAGATGCGCGAGCGCATCGAAGCCGCGGTGGAAGAGCTCGGCTATATCCCCAACCGGGCGGCCGGGGCGCTGGCCTCGGGTACCTCCCATGTCATTCTGGTGATAGTGCCAAGCCTGCTGGATCGTGCCAGTGCTGAACTGATGGCCGGGTTGCAACCTCTGTTGATGAAAGCCGGTTATCAGCTGGTACTGGGCGATGCCCAGCATCTGCGCCAGCAGAGCGAACAGTTAGAGAATCTGCTGCAGTACAATCCGGCTGCCGTGATTGTGCTGGGTTGCCTTGAGTCGCCAGATGACAAAGCGTTGTTGCGGCAGAGTCGCCTGCCAGTGGTAGAGGTGGGAGCACTGGTGCCACATCCCATGGATATCTGTGTGGGGGGTTCCAATCAGGAGGCAGGTTACCGTCTGACTCGTCACTTCATCGAGCGGGGCTACCGCAATATCGGTTTTCTCTGTGCCCGCCAAGAGCAGTGGATGTTGCAACAGCGTATGCGTGGCTGGCAACAGGCAATGCTGGAGAGCTATCTCTCGCCAGATATGGTGATCAATACCTCGGAGGCGCCCAGTTTCAGTACGGGGGCGGCCATGTTGGGTGAGTTTCTGCTGCGTTGGCCCGAGCTTGATGCTCTGATCTGCGTCAACGATGAGCTAGCCGCTGGCGTGCTGTTTGAATGTCAGCGGCGGCACCTGAGTGTGCCCGGCAAGCTGGCCATAGCCGGTTTCGATGACTCCGATGTCGCGAAGGCCTGTTATCCTGCTCTGACATCGGTACATATTCCCTATCGCAAAATGGGCAGCATGGCTGCCGAGATGATCCTGCGCAGGCTGGCTGGTGAGGAGCTGCAAGAGTGTACTCAGCCCCTCGAGTTTGAATTGCAAAAACGCCAAAGCAGTTGATCCCCGTTTCACACGTCATCAAAGAGGCAACCATGTTCAAGGCTCTGTTACTGGAAAACCAAGACGGCAAGACTGTTCCGACCCTGACCCAACTGACCGAGAGCCAGTTGCCGGAAGGTGAGGTGCGGGTGGCCGTCGCCTACAGCTCCATCAACTACAAGGATGGGCTGGCCATCACCGGCAAGGGCAAGATAGTGCGCCAGTGGCCACTGGTGCCCGGCATCGATTTTGCCGGTACCGTGCTCGAATCCGCCGACAGCCGCTATCAGCCCGGCGACAAGGTGGTGCTGACCGGCTGGGGCGTGGGCGAAGGGCACTGGGGCGGCATGGCCGAACAGGCGCGGGTCAAGGGCGACTGGCTGGTGCCGCTGCCCGCCGGGTTGGATGAGCGGCAGGCCATGTGCATCGGCACCGCCGGCCTTACCGCCATGCTCTGCGTGCTGGCGCTGGAAGAGGCGGGCATTACTCCCGAAAGCGGTGAGGTGCTGGTGACCGGCGCGGCAGGCGGTGTGGGTTCCACCTCGGTTGCCCTGCTGGCTGCCCTTGGCTATCAGGTGGCGGTGCTGACCGGTCGCCCCGAAGAGCAGGGCGCCATGCTGACTGCGCTGGGTGCCAGCCGCATCGTGCCGCGCAGCGAGCTGTTGGTGCCAGCTAAACCGCTGGAGAAACAGCTGTGGGCCGGAGCCATCGACACCGTTGGCAGTCAGGTGCTGGCCAAGCTACTGGCCCAGATGAACTACGGCGGCGCCGTGGCAGCCTGCGGGCTGGCGGGCGGTTTCGATCTGCCGACCAGCGTGATGCCCTTCATACTGCGCAATGTGCGGTTGCAGGGGGTTGATTCGGTGATGTGCCCGCTGGCGCGTCGGCAACTGGCGTGGCAGCGACTGGCACGGGATCTGCCTGCCAGCTTCTTCGAACAGGCCGTCACCGAGATCGGGCTGGAGCAGGTAGTGGAGGCCGCTGAGGCCATCACGCTGGGCCAGATCGCCGGGCGCACCCTGGTCAAACTTTGAACTCTCACTGACTGGCGAGCCTGACAATTCCGGATAAAATTGGAGTGCGGGTGAACTATCCAAGGAGAGTGAAGATGGGTGGACACAAGCCGGATTACGACTCCTCTGATGATGAGTGGGATCCGGAATCCTGGGAAGAAGAGCTGGATCAGTGGGAAGATGAAAGTTGGCAGGATGATGACACTTTCGATGACCAGTGAACCACAGCATTGAATGAACAGGCGGGCTTTGGGCCCGCCTGATTTTTTTGCTGGGCTCACAGGGCGAGCGCATACCTCTTGTGGTCATCCGGTGGCTGGATAAGAATGAACTGCTCAAACGACACTCAAGGATGACTATGCGACTTTCCATCATACTGTTGGCTGCCCTGCTGGGGGGCTGCGTCTCCAACGATGACCCTTGCCAGAAGGTGTGGATCGATGTGGGGGAGGCGGATGGCAAGCTGGGGTTCACCGCCGATCGGGTCGAGTTTCATCAGGCACAGTGCGGCAAAAAGGTCGATGCCGAGTTATGGGAGCAGGGACGCCAGAAGGGGTTGGCCTGGTATTGCCGCCCTGAGCATCTTTATCTGGCTGGTCGCTCCGGTAGTGAATATCGCGGTGTTTGCCCCAATGATACCCAGGCGCGCCGGTTGCTCGAGCAGGGACGGCAGGGCTGGACCGATCAATAACGCCCTGAACTGGTGAACTTACTCCTCTTTCAGCCGCAGGGGCTGACAGAGATACCCCTTTTCGTTGGCGCTGCGGGCACACTTGCCACAGACAAACTTGGGTTTGCGCACGATTTTTCTCAGCGCTTTGAGATCGGCGGGGATCTCGTGGCGGCGCCATTCACACAAGGTTTTACTGCCCATAACGACGACCTCTACGACTCGATGGGCGTATTGTAATCAATTTTCATTTCGAATAAACGACAAACCGGCCAGCAGGGAGTACTCCCTGCTGGCCGGTTTGCAAATGACATATTACTGGTAGAGAAATTTGGTGAAGATGAGCTCGCGTACGGCCTTCTTGCCGGTCTCTTTCACCAGCAGCTCGTTTGCCTTGGTCTCGCACTCTTTACGCAGCTCTTCACGGCTGACCAGCGATTTGATCTGTTCGGTACTCTTGCTGCCCATCAGGCGGATGAGGGCGTCGCGGATCAGCGGGTCATGCTGCTCCAGCAGCTTGAGATCGCCCTCGTTGGCTGCCATCAACTCTACCGTTACCCGGACGTAGCCAAGGGTTTTGCCATCGCTCAGGTAGTTGGTGATGATGTCCGGATCCAGCAGGTGATAGTAGAAACCGGGTTTGGGGGCCGCAGCGGCTTCTCCTTCCGCAGCTGGCTCCTCTCCTTCGGAGGCATAGACCTGAAGTGCACCACAGCTCAGTAACAACACCAGCAGAATTTTGAAGATCTTCATATGGATGGCTCATCAGCAAGAGATAACCCATTTTTGATGTTGCCATCGGGGCCGTCAAGCACGGATGTTCTTACATTTTGCTATTGATTTACGGATAATAAACCGGATTTTAACCTGAACACGGAAATCTCTGGATGGTGAAGCTGTGAAGTCCGAGTTGACTGTTCCCCTCACGCCGTTAAGCGGCTGGTTGGCCCCCGAATGTTGCGAGTTGCCCGCCAGCTTGCGTCCCTGGTTGCTGGAGCCCGGCTCCATGACCCGACGGTTGCGCCAGCACAATCGCCACTTCTCGGTGGAGTGGCTTGGCAATCATCAGGTCTCTTTGACTGCCGATGAGCAGTGGCTAGTAGATTCAACCTCTTCCACCGGGATTTGCCGGGAAGTGATCTTGCATGGCGATGGGGGGGCTGCGGTGTTGGGCTGGACCCTGTTTGCTGAAGCAGCGTTGCAAGGAAGCGGCATTGCCGAGTTGGGCGAGCAACCGCTGGGTGAGCGGGTATTTGGTCATGAGCCCGCCCGCCGCGATCATCTGCAACTGGCCCGTTTTGAGATTGCCGCCAATTCCCACTGCCCCGCAGCCACTGTCTGGGGGCGTCGCTCCCGGCTGTTTCTGGGACAGTGGCCTCTGTTGGTCCACGAGCTGTTTCTGCCTTCTCTCGTTTGTAACAAGGAGCTGGAGTGAATCTGTTAACCAAGGAGCGGGGACTGGCCTATATGCAGTTGGCCCGTATCGACAAGCCAATCGGTTCCCTGCTGTTGTTGTGGCCGACGCTTTGGGCGCTCTGGCTGGCTGCAGGCGGCCTGCCCAATCTCTGGATCCTGCTGGTGTTTGTGTTGGGAGTATTTCTGATGCGTTCGGCCGGGTGTGTCATCAACGACTATGCGGATCGCAATTTCGATGGCCATGTCAAACGCACCTCGGGGCGCCCCCTGCCGACTGGCAGGGTGGATCCCCGCGAGGCGCTGGCGCTCTTCTTCGTGCTGGCAATCATCTCGTTTGGTCTGGTGCTGACCCTCAATTCGCTCACCATTAGCCTGTCGTTTGTTGGCCTGCTGCTGGCGGTGAGTTACCCCTTCATGAAGCGCTTTATCTCCAACCCCCAGCTGGTGCTCGGGATGGCCTTCTCCTGGTCCATCCCCATGGCCTACGCAGCGCAGGCGGATGCCCTGCCGCTGGTGGCCTGGCTGCTCTTTTTCGCCAACCTGCTCTGGACAGTGGCCTACGACACCCAGTATGCCATGGTGGATCGGGACGATGACCTCAAGCTCGGTCTCAAATCCAGCGCCATCCTGTTTGGCCGCCATGACAAGCGGATCATCGGGGTGTTGCAGCTATCGGCACTCCTGTTGCTGGTGGTGGTAGGGCAGTTGATGGTGCTGGGAAGTTGGTATTACTGGGGTTTGCTGGGGGCGGCGGTGCTGTTTGTCTACCAACAGCGGCTCATTCGCGAGCGGCAGCGAGAGGCTTGCTTCCAGGCGTTTCTCAACAACAACTATGTGGGGGCGCTGGTGTTTGCCGGTCTGGTACTCGACTACCTGCTGGCGTGACTTATCCCGCACAAATCCTGATAAAAAAGAAGGCCGCATCATGCGGCCTTCTTTGTTTCGGGTTGCTGATCAGAGCTGGTTGCCCGCCTGAATAGTACGGCGGATCTTGTTGCTCAGCAGCGGCACTATGTTTTCTGCCAGTGCCTGGAAGCGGCCGAGATCCGGCTTGCAGTCGGAGGAGAAGTAGCCCTCTTTGCGCAGCGTGTGGATCAGGGTACTGAACAGTTTCTGGTCGAAGAACTCGGGGGCATTGATGCCATGCAGGGTGCCGAGGCGCTCTGCCATCATCAGGCCGTCCGCTTCCAGCTGCTCCGCTTCGATATGGGGCTGGTCCAGCACCCGGGTCAGCACGATAGCGTAGCGTTGCAGAGTCTCCTGAATGCTCTCCGCCAGCAGCAGCAGGCGCATCTGGTTGGCCGGGTTGACCCAGTAGCCACCATCACGGGTCTCGATCAACTGCTGGGTTTGCAGAGCATCGAGCAGGCTGTCGACCAACTCCGGCAGCTCCTCCTCTTCATAACGGAGGAACAGCTCGGTTTTGAGCAGCGGATAGATGTCGATGCAGCGGGCCATGATTTCGCTGCGAGAGATCCCCTCGCACCGCTCGATCAGGGCGGCGACCAGAGAGGGCATGGCGAACAGGTGGAGGATGTTGTTGCGGTAGTAGGTCAGCAGGATCGCCTGATAGCGATCCAGACTGATGATCTGGCCCAGCTTGTCCTCGCTCACCTCGAACTTGTTGAGCTCCATCGCCTGATCCAGCAGGGTCTTGGCGTCCTCATCCGGGATGGTGCTCTGCGGGCTGTAAGGCACCGCCTTGAGCAGATCCAGATAGGTGTTGAGTTGGGCCTGCAACTCGTCGCGGGTCAGGGCGTGACGCTCGGCGGCCAGCAGTGCCAGCGCGCTCAGGGTCAGGCCGTTGACGGCGGCGGCCCCGTTGATCCGGGTCATCAGTAGTTCGGCCAGATCGTTGACGGTCCCCGCCATCCACTCTGGACGCTCCTCTTCCCCGATGTGTTTTTTCCAGTCGGGGACATGCTCGCTCAGGTAGCTGTTGAGGGTCAGCGGCTCGCCGAAGTTGACGAAGCCACGGCCGTAGTTGCGCAGCTTGCGCAGGATGCCGAGCACCTGCAGGAAGCTCTCTTTCTCCTTGCGGCTGCCCTTGAGCTCGTTGTGGTAGGTGTTTACCTCCATCACGTGTTCGTAGCCCAGATAGACCGGCACCAGAGTCACCGGACGATCCAGACCGCGCATCATCGCCTGCAGGGTCATCGCCAGCATGCCGGTCTTGGGCGGCAGCAGACGGCCGGTACGGGAGCGGCCACCCTCGGTGAAGAACTCTACCGAGTAACCCTTGGCAAACAGCAGGTTGAGATATTCGCGAAATACCGTGCTGTAGAGCGGATTGCCCTTGAAGGTGCGGCGAATGAAGAAGGCGCCGCCGTGGCGAAAGATGGGCCCCGCTGGCCAGAAGTTGAGGTTGATGCCCGCCGCAATGTGGGGCGGCACCATCCCCTGATGGTAGATGACGTAGGAGAGCAGAAGGTAGTCCATGTGACTGCGATGGCAGGGTACATAGACGATCTCGTGCCCCTCTTGTGCCAGCTGGCGTACCTTCTCGGCACCGTTGACGGAGAGCCCGCGGTAGAGCTTGTTCCACAGCCAGCCGAGGAAACTTTCGCCGAGGCGGATCAGCCGGTAGGAGAAGTCGGAGGCGATCTCGTCCATGTAGCCGTGAGCCCGCTTCTGGGCTTTTTCCTGGCTGATCCCTTCGCGCTCAGCTTCTTCGCTGATCGCCTGCTGGATCACCTCGGAATCAAGCAGTTGCTTGAACAGCAGGTTGCGGTTCGGCAGTTTCGGGCCGGTGGCGGCCAACTGCTGGCGGCTGAAGTGGGTGCGAGCCACTCGTGCCAGCTTGTGGGCGATGGCCTCGTCGGTGCCGTGCTTGTCGGCCATGTAGCGCAGGGAGAGCGGTGGCGAGAAGCGCACCAGATTCTCGCGCCCCTTGAGGATCACGATAAGCGCCTTTTTGAGGCGGTTCGGCGCCAGACTGCTGATGATGTTGAGGCCGGAGGCCTCTTCCCCCTCCCGCCCCGGGGCGCGGCCCCAGAACAGGGTGACGGGTACCACCTGGATATCCAGTTCGGGATCCTGCTTATGCAGGTCCAGCAGCTGGTGGAACTCCTGCAGGAAGGGGAGCGGCTTGCTGCGCTTGCCAAACAGGGGAGGCGGACGATCCAGACAGACATAGCGCGGCAGCAGCTGGCCGTTAAGCTCCAGCGGCGTGAAGGGGCCGGGCAGATCGAGATCCTCGCAGCACTGCTGCAAGGTCATCAGGTCGGTGATCGAACTGGTTTTCAGGGCGTAGACGATGGGTCTGGCCGGATCCAGATTGAGTTCTGTGATGGGATTTTCCGGCAGGCTCTTGTGATTGACCAAGCCGCTGACCGGCCATTGCAAGATGGCTCTGGAAATCTTCTGTCCTAGGGACATGTGCGTCTGCTCTCCAAAAAAATGCGGCGTGAGCATAACAAATCGGCAGCCCGTTGTCGCCGAGAGGTACGATGAGTTGGCTGCGCAGGATCAAAACAGCAGTAAATGAGGGGTTGGTCGTGACAAATGTCAGCTGCGCCTTGCCTTGGCCACCGCACTGTATATACTGCCAGTGTGCTGTATAAAAAGACAGGTGCCAATTCTATGAAACCCCTTACCCCCCGCCAGGCCGAAGTGCTGGAGCTGATCAAGGTGAACATGAGCGAGACCGGCATGCCGCCGACTCGTGCCGAGATTGCCCAGAAGCTTGGTTTCAAGTCGGCCAATGCGGCCGAAGAACATTTGAAGGCCCTGGCCAAAAAAGGGGTCATCGAGATCATGCCGGGCACGTCCCGCGGTATTCGCCTGCTGCTTGAAGAGGAAGAGGTGCTGGAAGAGAGCGGCCTGCCGCTGATCGGCAAGGTAGCCGCCGGTGAACCGATCCTGGCGCAGGAGCATATCGAGAGCCACTACCAGGTGGATCCCGCCCTGTTCCATCCGCGGGCAGATTTTCTGCTGCGGGTGCAGGGGATGAGCATGAAGAACATCGGCATTCTGGATGGCGATCTGCTGGCAGTGCACAAGACCCAGGAGGTGCGCAACGGTCAGGTGGTGGTTGCTCGTCTCGATGAGGATGTCACCGTCAAGCGCTTCCAGCGCAAGGGTAGCCAGGTGTGGCTGCTGCCGGAGAACGAAGAGCTCTCTCCCATCGAGGTGGACCTTTCCAGCCAGCAGCTCACCATCGAGGGACTGGCTGTCGGGGTGATCCGTAACGCCGACTGGATGTAGTCCTTACTTCCAACTGCTTTTGCCACACGGCCTCCTTCGGGAGGCCGTGCTGTTTTTGGTGATCTTTTCTAACCAGATCAAGCGGATTTCTGCTGCGGGTATGTTTGTCATGTACGACCTGCTAGCAATCATTCATTTCAGATATATGCTCTGATCAGAGCCCCATCTTGCAGCCTCATCGCTGGGATGGCGACGGGTTCTTCGCTGATGAGTAACCAATGAGTGGTTCGCGAGGAGCCGGACATTACGAAAATGAAGCAAAACACCTTCACGGGATATGAAGGGAGAGTGGGTAGAGCCCGAGCCTTGCGGTTCGGCACCACTTTTGGCGTTGCAGGTAGTCGTGACGGGTCTGACCAGAGTGCAGGCCGACGAAGCAACATGACCTGTCGGTCAAGGAGGACTGGTATGGCATCAAGATCGCCATGGGATTCACAAGTGGCAGCTGCGCCCTCGGAATCGTCAATCACCCATTTTATCAAGGGGAGCCGGATGACCTGGTTTTATGGTCTCTGGTTGCACCACAAGGGGTCGCACTGGACGCTCTGGCTGGGATGCCCGAAAGAGAAGGTGGTGCGTCTGGTACTGTTGTTCCGGCGAGGCCATGGCGAGCGTCAAGGGGAAGAAGGCTGGCTGGCACCCGTTATTCCGATCGGAGTCCGCGCCATCGGCAAGATGTTGCAGCAGGGGCGCAACGCCCGTACCTGAGAGGACGCGAGACAAACCGGCGTGTTCATAACCGGCTCCCGATGGGCCGGTTTTTTTATGGTCGACACTGGCGATAAATCGCACCAAATGGTCGACTATTGACAGGGTTCGTTACAAGGTCGCCCCATCTTGGTGGTTCACTGGGGTACAATATCTCCTCTTGTCCGGTTACGGCTGGCCATCTGCCTCGAATTGAAAAGGTCTCTTGTGATGATGAAGCTCCGCTATCCCCTGCTTTTTCTACTGCTGATAGGCAGTCTGATCCTCGCGTTCTACGCCACACAACCGAAGCAGCCAGAGCAGGCCGACTACTATCCTGCCGGGCGGGATATCAACGATTTCTCCTTTACCGATGCGGATAGCAAGCCGTTCACCCCGGCCAACCTGAAGGGGCACTGGACCTTTCTGTTTGTCGGCTACACCTTTTGTCCCGATATCTGCCCCACCACGCTGGCAGATATACGCTCCGTCTACGATCAGCTGAAGAAGAGAGCGCCCAACAGCCAGGTGGTGTTTATCTCGGCGGATCCCCAGCGCGATGATCCGGCCCGTC
This sequence comes from Aeromonas sp. MdU4, assembly GCF_041929505.1. Taxonomy (NCBI): domain Bacteria; kingdom Pseudomonadati; phylum Pseudomonadota; class Gammaproteobacteria; order Aeromonadales; family Aeromonadaceae; genus Aeromonas; species Aeromonas sp. MdU4. Next base: position 40,141 of record NZ_JBHFMW010000015.1, read on the forward strand.
TCAAGACCTATACCGCTTTCTTCAATCCCGAGTTCAAAGCCGCGACCGCACCCCACGACAAGTTGTTCCCGTTTGTGCGCAATTTGGGGCTGGTTTACTCCATCGCCAATCAGGGGGAGAAGGACTATCTGATCGATCACTCCGCTTCCATTGTGCTTATCAATCCCCAGGGCAAGTTGCAGGGGGTGTTTCGTCCGCAGGTGGTGCCTGGCCGGGTACCGCGAGTGCAGATGGCCACCATGCTGTCTGACTTCTCCCGCATGATGAAGCTGGCTGGCTACTGAACATGACTCCGTCGTGTGCTCACTGGTGGCGAGATCCCTCTCGCCATCGCGCTGTTTTTGCCCTCGCTCTACCCATGGTTTTTTCCAATATCACCACCCCCTTGCTGGGGCTGGTGGACACCTGGGTGATCGGTCATCTCGGTCAGGCCTGGTTTCTGGGAGGCGTTTCGGTCGGGGCAACATTGATCAACCTCATCTTCTGGTTGCTCGGCTTTCTGCGGATGTCGACTACCGGGCTGACGGCGCAGGCTCATGGTGCTGCCGATGGCCGCGCCCAACTTGACACCCTGTTGCGGGCGTTGGGGCTGGCCATTGCCCTCGGATTAGCCCTGCTGCTGTTGCTGTTTCCCCTGTTGCCAAGGCTAATCGCCCTGAGTGGCGGTTCGCCCGAGGTGCAGCTCTATGCTGGTCAATACGTAGCGGTGCGGATCTGGAGTGCCCCGGCGGCGCTCTGCAATCTGGTGATCATGGGCTGGCTGTTGGGCATGCAGGATGCCCGCAGCCCCATGGTGATGCTGATTCTTACCAATCTGGTCAACATGGCGCTCGATGCCCTGTTTGTGCTGGGGCTTGGCTGGCAGGTGCGGGGTGTGGCAGCGGCGTCGGTCATGGCGGACTACTGCGCGCTGGCGGCCGGGATCTGGCTGGTACGCCGTCAGCTGCGGCAACTGGCGCCAACGGTGTGGCACAATGGCTGGCAGCGTTGGCGGCAACTTGCCCCTATGGTGCGACTGCTCGGCCTCAACCGCGATATCTTCCTGCGCTCCCTCTGTTTACAGCTCTGCTTTGCATTTATGACTCTGCAAGGGGCACGGCTGGGAGATGTGGCGGTGGCCGCCAATGCGGTGCTGCTCAACTTTCTGATGCTCATCTCCTACGGACTCGATGGTTTTGCCTATGCGGTGGAGGCCATGGTGGGGCGGGCCATCGGTCAGCGGGATCGGCAGAAACTGCGGGAAGCCATCGTGCTCAATCTGGGCTGGGCCGCGCTGATTGCGACCACATTTACCTTGGGGTTTGCCCTGCTGGGCAGCTGGCTGGTGGGGCAGATCACCGATATTCCGGCGGTCGTGGCAGAGGCAAATCGCCAGCTTCCCTGGCTGATTGCCATGCCGTTGCTGGCGGTCTGGTGCTTCCTGCTGGACGGGGTCTTTATCGGGGCGACTCGGGCGCGGGAGATGCGCAACAGCATGTTGCTGGCCGCATTCGGCGGCTTCTTCCCGATTTGGTGGCTCTGTCAGTCGTGGGGCGTGGCCGCGTTATGGGCGGCGATGGCGGCGCTGATGGTGGGGCGCGGTCTGTCGTTGGGGGTCACCTGCTGGCGGCTGGAGCGAAGCGGGCATCTGCTCGACGCCCGCCACTGATCCGCGACGGCGCTTACATGGCGCCGTCGTAGCCGAGCTGGCGCCAGCTCTCGTAGACGAACACCGATACCGCGTTGGAGAGGTTCATGCTGCGGCTCTGGGGCACCATCGGAATGCGCAGCCGCTGCTCGAACGGCAGGCTCTCGATGATCTCGATGGGCAGACCGCGACTCTCCGGGCCAAACAGCAAGGCATCGCCCAGAGCAAATTGCACCGCCGAGTGAGCAGTGCGACCCTTGGTGGTGCAGGCAAATACCCGCTTGGGCGCCACGGCTGCCAGAAAGGCCTCATAGTTCGGCCAGCGCTTCACCTCGGCAAACTCGTGATAGTCGAGTCCCGCCCGCTTCACCCGCTTGTCATCCCACTCAAATCCCAGCGGCTCGATCAGATGGAGCCGGTAACCGGTATTGGCGCAGAGCCGGATGATATTGCCGGTGTTGGGCGGAATTTCCGGCTGGTAGAGGACGATATCGAGCATGACGAGTTCCTGCAAAGAGATGTAAAGCCAAGAAGGGGCGCCAGCATACCCAGCGCCCGCCAGGATGAAAAGGATCAGGCGATGGGCAAGCGGATGGTGATGGTCAGCCCGGTCGGGTGATTGTTGCTGGCCGCAATGGTGCCGCCGTGACGCTGGATCGCCTCCGAGGCGATGGCCAGCCCCAGTCCGGTGCCGCCGGTCTTGGCATTGCGGGCATCATCGACCCGGAAGAAGGGCTGGAACAGCAATGCTTGCTGCTCGTCAGGCACACCGGGGCCGTCATCCCGAATGGTCATCACCCACTCCAACCCCTCCCGATACCAGTCCACCTTGATGAACTCGCGAGCATACTTGAGGGCGTTGCGCAGAGGGTTCTCTACCGCTCTGGCCAGCAGCTCGGGCCACATCTGGATCGACTCGGCAGGCAGCGGCGGCAACCTGAGCTGCTTGCCGCTCTGGTTCGCTTCGAACATCGCATCTTCGAGGATGGGCTCCAGCAACTCGGCCAGCGGGTGTACCACCGGCGCCTCCACATGCTGCTGTACCCGCGACAGATCGAGCAGATCGCCGATCAGCTTGTCCAGCCGTCCGATTTCCGATTCGATCCGCGCCAGCTCGGCGCTGTCCCCCTGCTTGCGGCGGATCAGCGCCTGTGCCAGCTGCATCCGGGTGAGGGGGCTGCGCAGCTCGTGGGAGATGTCAGAGAGCAGCTGTTTCTGTTTCTGAATCATGCTCTTGAGCGTCTCGACCATGCGGCTGACGTTGTCCGCCAGCTGGCCGATCTCGTCGCCCCGTCCCAGATTGGGGATCTGCACCTCCAGATTGCCAGCCGCCAGTTGGGAGACCGACTTTTGCAGTTGCAGGATTGGGCGGGTCAGTCGCCAGGCGAGCAGCAGGCAGAGCGGGGTACTGACCAGCATCGAGATGCCCAGAATGCGGATCGGGTGATCCAGCACCTGAATGAACAGGAACAGGTAGGGGTTTTCGGCATTGAGGCCGAAATAGACGTGATAGCGATGGCCATGGTGTTCCATCAGGAAGGGGCCGGCAATCGCCTTGCGATCCTCGTTACCCAGCATGGGGTTGGCCGGGTTATCGGCATCCACCATGAAGCGAATGACAAACTTGCGCGGATGGGTGGTCGACTGGATTTGCCCGCGTTCATCACGCAGGTAGACGTTATCCACTGGCAGCATGGCGATCTTGTCCATCGCCTTGCTCAGGTCGAAATCCTGGTCCGGATCGGCGGCGTTGAGCAGGGCCTGCACGTTATTTTGCATCCGTGCCGCCTCATGGGTAGGCAACGGGATCTGGTTGCGAGGGTCCAGAGTGGGCAGGCTGATCACGGCTGCCAGGATCACCAGCAGCATGAACCAGAACCAGAGGAAGATGTGGGTCGAGATGCCGTTGAGGGAGGTGGAGCCCTTTATTCTTGCTCTAGCCACAGATAGCCGCGCCCCCTGACAGTTTTAAAACGGGGTTGGCCATCGGCACGTTCCGGCAGTTTCTTGCGCAGGTTGCTCAGGTGCATGTCGATGGCGCGATCGAAGGGTTCCAGCTTCTTGCCGAGCACCTGTTCCGAGAGATGACTCTTGCTGACGATCTGGCCGGGATTGCGCAGCAAGCACTCCAGCAGGCCAAATTCAGTGGCGGTCAGCTCCAGCAACTGCTCGCCACAACGGGCTTGTTGCAGGCCGGGCTGCAGGATGATGTCCATGAAGTGCACTTCATCGGAGGAGCTGCCTCGTTGGGGGGGAGCACTTTGAGTACGGCGCAGGATGGCCCGTACTCTGGCCAACAGCTCCCGATCATCGAACGGCTTGGCCAGATAGTCGTCGGCCCCCGCCTCCAGGCCATTGACCCGATCCTGACTGTCTCCGCGGGCAGTCAGCATCAGCACCGGGGTATCGTGGGTCTTGCGCAGCTTGGTCAGCATGGCAAAGCCATTGAGCTTGGGCATCATCACATCCAGCAGCACCAGATCGAAGCTCTGTTCTGCCAGTCGTAGCAGCCCCTCTTCACCATCCTCGGCGACCGTGACCTGAAATCCCTCCAGGGTCAGAATTTCGGTAAGCAACTGGGTCAATTCAAGATCGTCGTCGACCAGGAGTATTCTGTTCATCTGGTGTTATTCCGCAGATTTTCGCGCCAAACTGACGCCGGGGTCAGGGTATAATAAGTTTTTCACCGCCAGAGGAAAGCCGGTTTTGAGCCATCAACAATATTCTCGTTGGGTTACCTTTGCCAGCATGGCGGCGGTCACGACGGCTACCTTGCTGATCATCGGTAAACTGATCGCCTGGTTGATGACAGACTCATCGACCCTGCTGGCGTCGCTCACCGACTCCTTTATGGATGTCAGTGCTTCCATCATCAACCTGCTGGCGATCCGTTATGCGCTGGCCCCCGCCGATGACGAACACCGCTTCGGTCATGGCAAGGCGGAGTCGCTGGCAGGGCTGATCCAGGCCGCTTTCATCTCGGGCTCCGCCCTGCTGTTGGTGATGCACGGCATCTCGTCGCTGCTCAAACAGGCGCCCATCGAACGGCTGGAGGCTGGCCTCTGGGTCAGTGGGGGTTCCATCGTGCTGACCCTGTTGCTGGTCAGCTTCCAGGGCTTCGTCATCCGCAAGACCAACAGCGTCGCCATCAAGGCTGACATGCTGCATTACCGTTCTGATTTGCTGCTCAATGCCGGCGTCTTGCTGGCACTGGTGCTGGCGGGACAGGGGTGGTACTGGGCCGATGGTCTGTTTGCCATCCTGATCGGCCTGTTTCTGTTGTGGGGGGCAGTTCACATTGGCTACGAGTCGGTGCAGGCGCTGCTCGATCGTCAGTTGCCAGCTGAAGAACAAGCGAGAATAATGGCCCTCTGCTGTGCCGTAGAAGGTGTCCACGGCGTACATGACCTGCGTACCCGTCAATCCGGGCCGACTCGATTCGTTCAGCTACATCTGGAACTGGATGATCAGATCCCCCTGATCAAGGCCCATCAGATCGCCGATGAAGCCGAACTGGCCGTGCGCCAGGCATTCGAGCGGATGGATGTCATCATCCACATGGACCCCATCTCGGTGTTGATAAAAGAACAACAGAGCCCTCACCCAGAACAACAGTAGGCTGCAACATGGATGAACTGGTCGCCAAAACCTGGCACAAAATTCAACAAGAAGCACAGTGCATGGCGGCCCAGGAGCCGATGCTGGCCAGCTTCTTCCACTCCACCATTCTCAATCACAAGAATCTGCGATCGGCTCTCAGCTTCCAGCTGGCCAACAAACTCGACAGCGCCACCATGCCCGCCATCGCCCTGCGCGAAGTGATTGAGCTGGCCCTGCGCAGCGAGCCGGAGCTGCTGACGGTGGTCGCGGCCGACATCTGCGCCGTGCAGGATCGCGATCCTGCGGTCGATCTCTTCTCCACCCCGCTGCTCTACCTCAAGGGCTTCCATGCTCTGCAGGGCTATCGGGTCGCCAACTGGTTGTGGCGGCAGGGTCGTCGCTCGTTGGCGCTCTATCTGCAGAACCAGATCTCGGTGGTGTTCGGGGTGGATGTGCACCCGGCCGCTCGCATCGGCAAGGGGATCATGTTTGACCACGCCACCGGCATCGTGGTCGGTGAAACGGCGGTGATTGAGGATGATGTCTCCATCCTGCAGAGCGTGACCCTTGGCGGTACTGGCAAGGAGAGCGGCGATCGCCATCCCAAGATCCGTGAAGGGGTAATGATCGGGGCGGGCGCCAAGGTGCTCGGCAATATCGAAGTGGGCAGGGGAGCCAAGATTGGTGCTGGCAGCGTGGTGATCAACCCGGTGCCGCCTCATACCACTGTCGCTGGCGTCCCTGCCAAGATCGTCGGTCGTCCGGAGTGCGACAAGCCGTCGCTGGATATGGATCAGTGCCTCTGATCCCCTGACCGAGATGATTCGATGACCAAGCGCTGGTCAGGCTATCTGATCCTGGGGATGTGGCTGCTCAATTTGCTTCACCTCTATTTGGGGCTCTCCCCCTGGCCAGCAGCCATCGCGGCCTGGGGGGCGTCACTGCTCACCTGGCCCTGGCTGGTGGGTGCTGCCAGGCGGCAGGCTCTGGCTCTTTATGGCGCAGCCCTGTTGCTGCTGCTCTTCTCCTGGTGGCGGGGGGCTACTCTCACCGTCGGTGACTGGTTGCTGCCCAACATCAATATGCTCACCATGTTTGCCGCGGTGAGCACCCTCAATCTCGCTACCTCCGGCCTGCTGACCGGTGCTGCTTCCTGGACCGGGCGCAAGGGGTTGTGGAGCACCATGGCCAGCCTCAATCTGCTGGGCGCCGTCATCAATCTCTCGGTGTTGTTTATCATCGGCGATCGGCTGGAGCGGGGCGGCACCCTGGAGCGGCGCCAAGTGATGGTACTGAGCCGGATCTTCTGTGCCGCCGCCTTCTGGTCACCTTTCTTTGTCGCCATGGCAGTGGCACTGACCTATGCGCCGGGCATGCAGCTCTCCCATATTCTGCCGTTCGGGATCCTCGCCGCCTTGCTGGCGATGGGACTGACCGCCTGGCAGGTGGAGCGGATCGGAGTGGCCGACTTTGCCGGTTATCCGCTGCGACTGCAGACTCTGGGGTTGCCGGTCACGCTGGCGTTGCTGGTACTCCTTATCAAGCAGATCTGGCCTCAGCTTGGCATTCTGGCGGTGATCGCACTGGTGGCCCCGCTGCTGGCGCTGCTCTTTATGCCGAGGGTCGGGCGCAAGGCGGCCCTCAAGCGGCAGGTGGTGGAGCGCTTTCCCGCCATCGGCGGTCAGCTGGTGCTGTTTCTGGGGGCCGGTTTGTTGGCGGCGGGCATCAACAGTGCGCTGTCGGTCATCGATCTTGGCGCAGGTCACGGCCTGCCGCTGTTCAACCACTTTGGCTGGCTCGAAGCATCCCTCACTCTGTTGCTGATCCTGCTGGTGGCCATCGTCGGGGTGCATCCGCTCATCAGTATCTCCGGATTGGCGCCGCTGCTCTGGCCGCTGGCGCCGGATCCCAGCCTGCTCGGTATGTGTTTCCTGCTGGGATGGGGGCTTGCCACCGGCACCAGCCCGCTCTCCGGCTCCAATCTGGCGCTGGCCTCCCGTTATAACCTCAGCGCCGGGCTGATCCTGCGTTGGAACCTGCTCTACGGTCTGTTGATGTATGTCGTCGCCTGTCTGTTGCTGGGGGCTTATATCGCCTTGCAGGGATAACGGCGGTACTGTCGGGAGGGCGCCAATAATGCGCGGGTGGCGGGGTCTTTTACGCACGGCTCAGTGTGTTGTCGCGGCTCTGGCGCAGGATGCGAGAAAAATAGACGCATATTTAGACAATACATCTATGGAAGGCGCATTTTACAGCGCACTGGCTTGTTTGTGCCGATGCGCTCGGGGTATGCTGGCTTCACGCGCTTGAATCGCCCTCTGTGGGGCATCGCAATTGAACAAACAGGTATGCATATGTCACTAGAAGTCCTTGAGCAACTCGAATCCAAAGTACAATCCGCCGTCGACAACATCTCCCTGCTGAAGATGGAGCTGGACGAGCTGAAAGAGCAGAACAGCAAGCTGCAAGACGAGAACCATCAGCTGCGCAACGAGCATGTTGCATGGCAGGAGCGTCTGCGCGCCCTGCTGGGTAAAATGGATCAGATGGGCGAAACCATCTAATTCATCGCCTTCAGGCAGAATTGAAAACGGGCCGCTCGATGAGCGGCCCGTCTGTTTTTGGCGGGGCGGGGATTACAGCGCCAGCAGCTGTTTGACCGTCTTCTCGATGCCGTCCGCCGCCTCGACAATATTGTTGGCAAGCATGTAGGCGGGGGTAGAGATCACCTTGCGTTCCTGATCCACCACGAACTCGTTGACCTGGCAGTTGAGATGGCTGCCGCCCATCGCCTCGATGGCGTTGGCGGTGCCTTCGTCATGGCCGATGGTCGCCAGCGTCCCGGCGCCATAGATCAGCGGGATCATGGCGGGTGCGATGCAGATATAGGCGGCCGGTTTGTTGGCCTTGGCAAAGCTCTGGCACGCTTTCAGCACATCGGGCTGGATCTGGCACTCGGCGCCCCGGATGGCGAAGTCGCACAGGTTCTTGGCTGCGCCAAAGCCGCCGGGCACCAGCAGCGCGTCGTAATCGGCCGCATCCAGCTCGGCCACGTCCTTGATCTGGCCACGGCAGATGCGGGCAGCTTCGACCAGCACGTTGCGGCTTTCTCCCTCGCTCACTTCACCGGTCAGGTGGTTGATCACATGAAGCTGCGTCACATTCGGTGCGAAGCACTGGACGGCAGCGCCCTGACGGGCCAGCGCCAGCAGGCTGATGACGGCCTCATGGATTTCGGCTCCGTCAAAGACACCGCAGCCACTCAAAATCACGGCCACTTTTTTCATGGCAAACTCCTCGTTGTTGAAAATGTGAGCCAAGATGGATTGTTGTACTTTTGTATGGTTATCGCTCGCCATCCGCTGGTCAAGTCATCTTGCTGTGCTAGGATTGTTTCGTTTTGGATCCTGCCGTTCCTACTCCCTTAAATCTTTTTCCACATTGATCGAGATCATTCCAACTGTCTTGCGATCGGTTTTTGCGATCTCATGATATTGTTTTTAATAGATTTTTATATTCTTATACACAGCTTTGTCACTGTGCGCTCTGATGCGCCCCATTTTTGAACACAGAGTTATCCACAGATTGAGTCCCTTTATCAGGCGCTTTGTGCTGTTGCTGCGCCCCTTGGTGTGAGGGGGGCCCTGTGGCATCCTAGCGGCTGTTTATCTCTGGCAGGACGATTTCATGGCCCCTAGCAATCCCCTTATTCTGGTCGACGGCTCCTCTTATCTTTACCGCGCCTTCTTCGCCTCCCAGCAGGCCGATCTGCGCACATCGACCGGTTTGCCGAGCGGCGCCGTCCGTGTCATGGCCAACATGATGCGCAGCCTGCGCAAGCAATATCCTGACTGTCATGTGGCCGTGGTATTTGATGCCAAGGGCAAGACCTTCCGTGACGACATCTATTCCGAATACAAGGCCAATCGCCCCAGCATGCCGGAAGATCTGCGCAGCCAGGTTGGCCCGATCCATCAGATGATCAAGGCGATGGGTTTCCCCTTTTTGATGATCGAGGGGGTCGAGGCGGACGATGTGATCGGCACCCTGGCCCGCCAGGCGACTGAGAAGCAGTTGCCGGTGCTGATCAGTACCGGTGACAAGGACATGGCGCAACTGGTCTCCGACCATGTCACCCTGATCGACACCATGAAAGATGTGAAGACCGATCGGGAAGGGGTGATCGAGAAGTTCGGCGTACCGCCCGAGCTCATCATCGACTATCTGGCCCTGATGGGTGACAAGGTCGACAACATTCCCGGCATGACCGGTGTCGGCGAGAAGACCGCACTGGCCCTGTTGCAAGGGATTGGCAGCATCGACGAGATTGCCGCCAACCTCGACAAGGTAGCAGCGCTCGGTTTCCGTGGTTCCAAGGCGTTCGCCGACAAGTTCCGCGAGCAGGAAGATCAGGTTCGTCTCTCCTATCGACTGGCGACCATCAAGACCGATGTCGAGCTGGAACAGAGTCTGGAGCAGCTGTTGCTCAAGCCGGTCGACAAGGAGTCCCTGTTGGCGGTCTACCGCGAATACGAGCTGCGCAACCTGATCAAGGAGCTGGAGTCTGGTGGTGAAGAGGGCAGTGAGCGTGCCGGGCAAGACGAGGCTGGCGATGACAGTACCGCCCCGGTTGCCGCCATCGAAACCGACTACCGCTGTATTCTGGACGAAGCCGAATTCGACGGCTGGCTGGCCCAACTGCAGGCCGCGCAGCTGTTCGCCTTCGATACCGAAACCACCAGTCTCGACTATATGGAGGCGCGGATCGTCGGCGTCTCCTTCGCGGTTGAGCCGGGCAAAGCCGCTTATGTGCCGTTTGGCCACGACTATCTCGGGGCGCCGGTACAGCTGAGCGAAGCCGTGGTGTTGGGCAAGCTCAAGCCGCTGCTGGAAGATCCGACCCGTCTCAAGGTGGGGCAGAACCTCAAGTACGATCGCAACGTGCTGCTCAACCACGACATCGACCTGCAAGGTATCGCCTACGACACCATGCTCGAATCCTACGTGCTCAACTCCACTGCCAGTCGTCACGATATGGATTCGCTGGCCAAGCGTTACCTCGGGGTCGAGACCACCTCCTTTGAAGATATCGCGGGCAAAGGGGTGAAGCAGCTCACCTTCAACCAGATCGAGCTGGAGCAGGCCGCTCCCTATGCGGCAGAAGATGCCGATATCACCCTGCGTCTGCACCAGACCCTGTGGGGGCAGTTGGAAGCCGTGCCGGGCCTCGCCAGGGTATTCAGCGAAATTGAGCTGCCGCTGCTGCCGGTTCTGGCGCGGATGGAGTTGCTCGGTACCACCATTGATCCCAAGTTGCTGCACCAGCAGAGTCAGGAGATAGAAGTTCGGTTGGCGGAGCTGGAGAAGCAAGCCCACGAGCTGGCCGGGCAGGAGTTCAACCTCTCCTCGCCCAAGCAGCTGGGGGAGATCCTCTTCACCAAGCTGGGCCTGCCGATCATCAAAAAGACTCCCAAGGGAGCGCCGTCCACCGCAGAAGAGGTGCTGGCCGAGCTGGCGGAGACCTACGAACTGCCGCGCCTACTGATGGAACATCGCGGTCTGGCCAAGCTCAAGTCCACCTATACCGACAAGTTGCCGCTGATGATCAAGCCGCAGACCGGGCGGGTGCACACCTCCTATCATCAGGCTGTGGCGGCGACCGGTCGACTCTCGTCCACCGATCCCAACCTGCAGAACATCCCGGTGCGCAATGAGCAGGGGCGCCGGATCCGTCAGGCCTTTATTCCGAGCGCCGGCTACAAGCTGGTGGCGGCGGACTACTCCCAGATCGAGTTGCGCATCATGGCGCATCTTTCCGGTGACAAGGGCTTGCTGACCGCTTTCGCCGAGGGTAAGGACATCCACAAGGCGACTGCCGCCGAGGTATTCGGTGTGGCGCTCGATGCGGTCACTACCGACATGCGCCGCAGCGCCAAGGCGATCAACTTCGGCCTTATCTACGGCATGAGTGCCTTTGGTCTGGCCAAGCAGCTGGGGATTGGTCGTGCCGAAGCGCAGAAGTACATGGACCTCTACTTCGAACGTTACCCGGGCGTGCTGGAATATATGGAGCGCACCCGCCAGCAAGCGGAAGCCCAGGGCTATGTCGAGACCCTGTTTGGCCGCCGCCTCTATCTGCCGGATATCAAGTCCCGCAACGCCGGTCTGCGCAAGGCGGCCGAGCGGGCTGCCATCAACGCCCCGATGCAGGGCACCGCTGCCGATATCATCAAGCGCGCCATGATCAACGTGGACAGCTGGATCCGCGGAATAGAAGACCAGTCGATCCGCATGCTGATGCAGGTGCACGATGAACTTGTGTTCGAGATCCGCGAAGAGAAGCTGGAAGAGTACATCGCAATCATCAAGGAGAAGATGTCAGCTGCAGCCGAGCTGCATGTGCCGCTGCTGGTGGAAGCGGGCACCGGCGACAACTGGGATCAGGCCCACTGATTTCCAGCCTGCTTTTATGCACGGCTATATAGCTATATAAGAAGCGAAGCCCGGCATCATGCCGGGCTTACTGTTTCTGCCTGCCCTATCAGGTCTCTTGCAGATACTCATCCTTGAGCAGGACATAGTTGTCGGCCGAGGTTTTGAGAAACGCGACCTCGGCGGGTTTGAGCGGGCGAGCCTGTTTGACGGGATTACCTATATATAGAAAGCCCGATTCGAGTCGCTTGCCCGGTGGCACCAGCGAACCTGCGCCGATCATCACATCATCCTCGACTACTACCCCATCCAGAATGATGGCCCCCATGCCGACCAGCACCCGGTTGCCGATGGTACAGCCGTGCAGCATCGCTTTGTGACCGACCGTGACATCTTCACCGATCAGCAGCGGATAGCCGTCAGGATTGCCGGCACTCTTGCGAGTCAGGTGCAGCACGGTGCCATCCTGAATATTGCTGCGGGCACCGATGCGGATATGGTTCACATCCCCCCGTGCCGCCACCATGGGCCAGATGCTGGCATCGTCGGCCAGCTCGATATCACCCACCAGTGTCGCGCAGGGATCTACATACACCCCTTTGCCCAATTGCGGGCGTTTTCCCTTGTAGGGTCTCAGTCTCAAGTCCATCTTGGCCTCCTTGTTTTCGGCCATTCTAACAACTCGGAGCTTGTTTCTGTGGATAAGTTTGTATAAAAGCTGTGGTTGGATATGAATAACTAAAAAAGTGCAGTTTTTTGCAATTTTATTGCCGATAAGGGGTTGCCAGAAAGAATCTGTTCCCTATAATGCGCCTCCATCGACAGGGCAAGCGGCAACGCAAACAACCTCGTCGGTAACCTCGAAAAGCCTTTGCAAATAAGGCTTGACTCGAGAAGGCGGTTGAGTAGAATTCCACTCCCGCAGTAACGAACTGTTGCGTCGCTC